>JAFLEG010000662.1 GCA_017302195.1 Verrucomicrobiota bacterium | reverse complement strand
GCATCGGCCACATCGCGCACGGCACGGATATTGCGGGCTCGATCCGCTACCCCGCCTATGCCAATGGCGTGCACGGCCTGCGACCGACGGTCGGGCGCATCGCCGCGTTCAACGCCGCGCTGCCCGAGCGCACCATCGCTGCGCAGATCAGCGCGGTCTCCGGACCGCTGGCGCGCACCATTGCCGATCTTCGCATCTCGCTTGCCGCGATGTCGGGCTTCGACCCGCGCGACCCCTGGTGGGTGCCGGCGCCGCTGGAGGGGGCGAAGCGGGAGAAGCGCGCCGCGATCTGCCTCGATCCCGACGGCCTCGATGCCGTGCCGGAAGTGAAGGCCGCCGTCGCCGATGCCGGCAAGCGGTTGGAACGGGCGGGCTGGACCGTCGAGGAGGTCACGGCCATTCCGCCGCTGCGCGAGGCTGCGGACTGGCAGACCAAGCTCTGGCTCGGTGACAACTATGAGGCGCAGCTTGCCGCGGCCGAGACCGCGGCGCGGACGCGGGCTGGATCCCTGGTGGCTTCCACCGCGGCTCCGGTGTCGCCGGTGGCCTTCTACCGCTTCGAGACCATTGCCGATCAGCGGACTCCGGATGCCGTGAGCACCAATCGGGCGTCCCTGGCCGACGCTCCGGAGCCGGTGGCAGGCCACGTTGGGAACGGTCTGCGATTCAGCGGCGACAATTCGGTGATTCTGCCGGCGGCGGGCGGTTTCGGGCGCACGCGGCCGTTCAGCGTGGATCTTTGGCTGAAGCCGTCGGAGCGCCAGCCCCGGGCGGTGGTGTTTCATTTTTCCCGGTCCTGGACGGATTCCGGGAGCCGAGGCTATGAGCTGGTGCTGGAGGGGGGGCGGCCCTTCTTTGGGTTGATCCACTTTTGGCCCGGCAACGCCCTCGGGGTGCGCGGGTCGGAGTCACTGCCCGTCGGCGAATGGAGCCGCCTCACGGTGACCTACGATGGGTCCAGCCGCGCTTCCGGCGTTCGGATCTACCGCGACGGAAAACCCATGGAACTGGAGACGGTGCGGGATCACCTGACCCGCGACATCCTTCACCGGGGCGAGTGGGGGGATGCCGAGGCGGGGAACATCCGGCTGACGTTGGGGGCGCGGTTTCGGGACAACGGGTTCCGCAACGGGGAGCTGGATGAGTTCCGGGTGTACGACACCTGTCTGACCCCTGCGGAAGTGGCCTCGCTGGATCCGGAAACCGGAGTGCCGGCCGCCGGCACCGATCCGGACACGGCCGCGGCCCGGCGGGATCCGGAGGTCGCGGCCGCGCGGGCCGAGGTGCAGCGGCTGCGGGATGCCGAGAATGACCTGATTGGTTCGGCGAAGGAGATCATGGTGATGCAGGAAATGGCCGCGCGGCGACCGACCTTTTTGTTGAAGCGCGGCGCCTATGACGCGCCGGGCGACCCGGTCTCCCCGGATGTGCCGGAGCGGATCCTTGCCTTCCCGGCGGAGGCGCCACGGGACCGGCTGGGACTGGCCCGTTGGATGACCGATCCGCGCAACCCGCTGACCGCGCGGGTTGCCGTCAACCGGGCGTGGAAGCAGCACTTCGGGCGTGGATTGGTCGGCACCCTCAACGACTTCGGCGCCCAGGGGCAATTGCCCAGCCATCCGGAACTGCTGGACTGGCTGGCGGCGTCGTTCATGGAGTCCGGCTGGGATCTCAAGGCCCTGCACAAGGCCATCGTCCTGTCGGCGACCTACCGACAGGACTCCGATGCCGCGCCCGCCCAGGTGGCGCAGGATCCGGACAACCGGTGGCTGTCCCGCGGCCCCCGCCATCGCCTGAGCGCCGAGGAGATCCGCGACAGCGCGCTGGCGGTGAGCGGCCTGCTGAATCCGGCGATGGGAGGTCCGAGCGTGAAGCCCTACCAGCCGCCCGGGGTCTGGGAGGAGGCGGGCACCGGCAAGACCTACACCCAGGACCATGGCGACAAGCTGTACCGGCGCAGCCTCTACACCTTTGTCCGCCGGACCGCCCCGCCGCCCGCGATGCTGAGCTTCGATGCCGGCTCCCGCGAGGTGTGCACCGCGAATCGCGAGATCACCGCGACCCCGCTCCAGTCCCTGGTGCTGATGAACGATCCGCAGTTCGTGGAGGCCGCCCGGGTGCTGGCCGAGCGATTGTGGCGTGAGCCGGCCGCATCGGACGAGGCCCGGTGGGAGCGTGGGTTTGAGGTCGTGACCGGACGCCGTCCCACGCCCCGGGAGCGGGAGATCCTCGTCCGGCTCTACGCCGAACAGCTCGCGCTTTACCGGGCCGATGCGGATGCCGCCGGGAAACTGATCCGGACGGGCGAGCGTCCGCCCGATGCCTCGCTGCCGGTGCCGGAACTGGCGGCTTCCACCCTGGTGGTCAGCACCCTGATGAACCATGATGAGTTTGTGATGAAGCGATGAATGCCTCCCTGTGTTGTGGTCCTGTGGCATCCGCCGGCCTGAGCCGCCGGCAGTTTCTCAACCGCTTCGGCCTCGGACTCGGCGGTGTGGCGCTGGCGGACCTGCTGACGCCGGCCGGGCTTTCGGGCGCGACCGAGGCCGCCGTGCCTGGCGTGCTCCCCGCGTTCCCCGGACGCGCCAAGCGGGTGATCTACCTGTTCATGGCCGGCGGGCCGTCGCAGCTCGAGACCTTCGACTACAAGCCGCTGCTCAACCAGCGCCAGGGGGAGCCGCTGCCGGATTCGGTCCGCATGGGACAGCGGCTCACCGGCATGTCGGGCAATCAGGCGGTGCTGCCCCTGGCGGGATCGGCCTTCAAGTTTCACCAGCACGGCCGGTCCGGCGCCTGGGTCAGCGAGCTGCTGCCGCATACCGCCGGGGTGGTGGACGACCTCTGCATCGTGCGATCCCTCTACACCGAGGCGATCAACCATGATCCGGCCATCACCTTCCTCCAGACCGGCTCCCAGTTGAGTGGACGTCCGAGCTTCGGTTCGTGGGTGCATTACGGCCTGGGCAGCGACAACGAGAACCTGCCGGCGTTCGTGGTGCTGATCACCCGCGGCAAGGTGGACCAGCCGCTCTATGCCCGGCTGTGGGGCAGCGGCTTCCTGCCCTCGCGGTATCAGGGGGTCCAGTTCCGCTCGGGCAAGGATCCGGTGCTGTACCTGACCAATCCGGACGGCGTGTCGCCGGCGGGACGGCGGGCCATGC
>JAFLEG010000661.1 GCA_017302195.1 Verrucomicrobiota bacterium | reverse complement strand
ACCGCCTGGCCGTACAGAAGGCCGTCCGTGGACCACACCAGCCCGCTGTCCGGAAGGCTCCCCTGTCCCGCGCCGGTAAAGCGATGGATCGTCTCGAATCCGGAACCATCCAGACCCATGCGATACACGGTGCCGAGGAACTGGGTGCGGTCCGAAGCGGTCACCCCGTACAGGCGTCCGTCCGGACCTTCCAGCAGGAGTCCGCGCGGAAACTGTCCATCGGTCTTGGGCCGCAGAAACCTCGCCAGGATCTCGAAGCCGCCCCCGTCCCGATTGATTCCATAGATTGCGCCCAGGGGGCTGCCGGTTCCTGTGATCCCGTAGAGCCGTCCATTGCCCGCCTCGATGAGCCCGAACGGCAGCACGGTCTGATCTGCCGCAACGCTGAATTGTTTGAGCACACGATAGCCGCTGCCATCCGGCGCGAGGGTGAACACCCGTCCCTCGCCCTTCTGATCCCCCGCCACCCCGTACAGCGCGGCATCGGAACCGAAGAGCAGGCCGCTCGGATTCTCACCGTCACCGGACAGGCCCTCGAACGTGTGCAGCACCGTGAACCCGGAGCCATCCCGGCCCATGCGCCAAAGCACGCTGCGCCGATCCTGGCCGGCATGGCCGATCCAGCCATAGAGCAGCCCGTCACGCCCCTCAATCAAGCCGGTGTTCTGGGCCGCGCATTCGTATCCGGCAAAGACATGAATCCGGGTGAGCGCGGGCTGCGCACTCACCGTCTGGGCAGGCAGGCTGCAGAGCAGCCATCCGGCGGCAAGCGCCCGGGCAATCGTGGGACGGTTCATTGGGGGTGATGACGGGTTGAGAACTCGGGAGGCAGGCGTCCGCGGGCTTCCCACGAGGGTCTGCTTCTCCAGTGATGGGTTCGATCTACTCTCCGTTGCACCCCGGGGCAACGGTGGATTCCCAGGATCCCCTCCGGGTTAACGATGCTTGGCCTTCCAGGAATCCAGGTGGTCGAGGGCCTGAAACTCGCTGATGACACCGCGGTACACGAGCAGATCCAGGGCGCCAAAGGCCACGGAGCGGTCTTGGGTGCGCTCCACCAGCTTCATCAAGGCGCCGGTCAGGGCGGGGGCGGGCGCCGTATCGTCCTGCTGGAAGAGGCGCCGCAGGAACTCAATGGCGCCACGGGCCTGGTGACCGTCCGAGGTCGCCAGGGTGGCGACGGCCTTCTGTTCCGCTTCGGGCATCGGCAGGTGGCGGCGGATGATCCCCAGGATCTCAAAGGCCAGTTCCCGGCGCTCGCCGCCGAACGCATCGCGAGGCCGGGAGAACTGGAGGCAGTCCATCGCGTACCCGCCCAGGAGCTGCAGCACCTGGGACGAGGCCGCGTCCAGCGCCATGACACCGCGGCCCTGTTTGCCCTCCCCGTCATCCTCGCCCGGATCTTCCTCGTCTGTTTCGTCCTCATCGGAGGTGAAGCGGCCTGACAGGACAGACAGATGGGTCCGCAACGAATTCAGCATCTCCCTCTCGGTCGAATTGGACCCCGGCCCGCCGGCATCGCGCACCGAGCGCAGCGCGGTGAGCAGGGAGCCCAGTTTGAGAGGATCCGAGAGGATCTCCTGCGAGAGGCGGCTGACATCCCAGGAGGCCGATGACAGTCGTTCTCTGCGCAGCTTCGGATCCTCGGTGGCGATCGCGCGGTGAATGTCCTCCACGAGCAGCTCCACCTTTCTGCGGCGTTTCATGCGGGGCTGATTCCTTCCTGGATGGCGTCCTGATCGTCGCGGCGCGCGGCGCGATGCGCGGCGCGCTTCTCCCGGCGGGCGCGCACCCAGTGGGGCTCAGGCGCCTCGCCGGCCATGATGCAGCCCAGGGGCTGGACCTCCCCCACCACGGACGCCAGGCCGAACTGCGCAATCTGCGCCTTCACCTGGGTCGCATCCTTGTAGCCCAGCGGCGATTCGCTGACATCGGGCGCGCCGGAATACCACCGGATGTCCAGGCCCTCGGTCTCCCGGGCAATGGACTGCCGGACGCGTCCGGCATCGAGTTCGCCCTCCGCATCCTGGAACTCGCGCAGCGTCGCGCGGCGCGAGCGGTTGCGTCCCGCGCCGTGCGGACAGAACGAGAGGTACCGGTCATTGTCGGTGCCCAGCACCAGCAGGATCTCGCGCGCCATGTTGAGCGGGATCCAGCCCATCCGGGGACGCCCATCCTCCGTGGCCCAGGCCGGCGTCGCCCCCTTGCCGTGATAGAAGGCGTCCCCGCGCTTCCAGACAAAGTTGTGCTCGTTGCCGATCTGCACCAGGGCGCGCTGGCCGATCCGGCGCAGGAACGCGGCGTGGATCTGCGCGTGGTTCTCGCGGGTCCAGCGCGAGACGTACTGCAGCGCGTCCCAGTAATCGCGGCCCTCCGGCGAATCGTACGGGAGCCAGACCGCGGCGTCGGGGATGCCCTTCGCGTTCTCGTCGCACCACCGCCGCGCGGCCGCCTGCCCCCGGCGGTACACGTCGGCGCCCAGACCGCGGGATCCGTGATGCGTGACCAGCACGTGGAACACCCCGTCCCGCCGCACGATCCAGTCGCTCAGCTCGGTGTACCCCGCCGCCTCCAGGGCGGCGCGCTGCGCCTCGGTGAACTCGATCCGTCCGAGGAAGGCGAAGTGATTGCCATCGCCCTGGGTGCCCAGGAAGTCGCGGGCGCGTCCGTGCAGCTCCCGGAGGAACGGGTTGTTCCAGACCGGTTCCTCCAGCACCGGGGAGGTCCACTGCTCCCCGCGCGGACGTCCCCCCGGCCCGAAGTGGGTGGTCTTCATCAACTGGTCCATCAGCTCCCCGACCGGATGGTTCGCCGGAAAGCAGGTGGCCAGGAGCGAGCAGCAGATGTCGGCCGAATGCGCCCCGGGAAGGATGGCGTTCTCCACCTCGATGCCGCCCCCGACCGGAATGGTGGCGCGCGCGAAGCCGGTCGGGCAGGCATCGGGCATCACCACCCCGCGCCGGACCACGGGCACGTGCAGCAGCTCGCGCATGCGGGCGCGCACGGCGTCCAGATTCTGCATCTCCTCATCGGTTGCCGCCCCGATGGCCTCCGCCATGGGCGCCGGCTCGGGCCGGGGCAGGATGACGGCGAGCTGCTTGGGGAACTCCCGCTCCAGCTCGGCCAGCATCGGCGCCCGGGCCATGCCGCTGGCCTCCAGCGCCC
>JAFLEG010000660.1 GCA_017302195.1 Verrucomicrobiota bacterium | reverse complement strand
ACCGCCGACGTCATTGAAGGTGTCCGCGGCCGCATAGTATTCGAGCAGGCCGCTCTTGCGGATGATCTGCTGCTTCTCCGCGAACACGTCGTTCACATCGTCGCCCGACAGCCGGCCGTCCTTCACGATGATCTTGGCGAAGACGTTCTCCGCCTCGGACCAGGTCAGTCCCAGGGCGGCCTGGATCAGCCGATCCCGGCTCAAATCGTCCAGCTCCAGCGCAAGCTGCTTCAGGGCCTTCAGGTCGGCGATGATGCGATCCAGCAGCTCCGACAGGTCCTCCTTGGTGGGCAGCGGATAGTCGAGCACCGTCACCTCCTTCTCCAGCTCCACCGGAATCTCCAGCACCGGCGAGATGAGGATGATGGTCTTGAAGCTGTTTTTCAGGTGCAGCGCCACGTCCCGCAGCTTGCGGATGGGGGCGGCGTTGGCGGACTTGCTGCACTTGGCCAGGAAGGGATGGAGATCCTTGAAGACGAAGATCGCCGGCTCCACCTGCTCGATCACCTGATCCAGCGCCGCAATGGGATCCTTGGTCGCCGCGTTGCGCGCCTTCTGGCTCTGCAGGTTCGTCCCTCCCGGAATCAGCCCGGTCGAGAACGACCACTCGAACATCTTCTTGTTCCGGCGCGACGCGACGGACTGGATGACCGGCAGGACGCGGGCCTCCTCGCTCGTGTTCAGATAGATGACCGGATACCGGGCGCGGATCAGGATCTCGAGATCAGTGGCGAAGGACATCGTCGGAAGGATGCGGGATGAAGTAGAAATTCAGCCTTCGGGAAACTGTTGCAGGAGCAGTTGATGAAGCTCCGGAGTCAGATTGTGGGCCAGGAGGCGACCGTCGGACAGCAGGAGAAGGCGGCATTCAGCTTCGGCGTGGTCCGGCGGCAGGGAATGCTCCGCAACCAATGCGGCACCACCCTGCGGTGACTCCACCGACTGGTCTGGATCCGGTGTCATGGGATCAGGTTCAACCCCAGCGCCCGACCAAGGTCGCGCGCCCGGAGATACTCTCCCCGCGGCAACGGCTGATTCAACGCGGCGTGCCGTCCCGCAAACCAGGCGGGCCAGTAGCCCTCACGAAGGCTGACCTCCACCGCGGGCAGTTCCGCCGACAGCCAGGCGGCGACCGGACGCCAGCAGCATTCCAGATGCCCCGGCATCAGCAGATGCCTGACAATGAGCCGGGCCTGGCGGTGGGCCCAGAGCAGGTTCTCGCGGACGATCTCCGTGTAGCGCCGCACCCGGGCCAGACGCTCGGCGCAGGCATCATTGCCAAACTTGAAGTCCGCCACCCAGACGTCGAAGACGCCCTGGAGCAGCTCCCGGGCCTCGGCGGTGCCGTGGGCATTGGTCTTCCAGACCAGGGTGGCGTCGTCCGGAAGGCGGGCAGCCAGTTCGAGGGCGGAGGGCAGGTGAACGGTCGGCTCTCCCCCGAGGATCATCACGGAACGAGCCCCCGAAGCCAGGGCGCGCCGGGCCGCGCCGGCGATGGACTCCAATTCCTTCGCTGATCCGTCCGGAGCGGTCATCTCAGTTCCCACCCGGGGATCCCAACTGGCGCGTCCGGTGATGCAGAAATCACAGCGCAGATCGCACCCGCTGAAGGTCACCGCAAATACCGGCCTCAGCACCGCCTCGTCGGCCATCTCGGTCTGCATGTGAAACACCCGGGCGCCCACCCCGGCATGGCACGGGCCGCGCTCTCCTTCCCAGCGGTTCACCCGGCAACGATGGGCGCACAGTTCACAGCAGCGGAGCGCCTCCCAGGCCATCGTGGCCTGCTGCGCCGCCCGCCCGGAACGGGGGAGCGCCGGAGTTCCCCCCGAAGTCCGCACCCCGGAGCTCACGCAAGCCATGGATAGGGCGGTCGTCATTTCAGGCGCACCCGCGGCTCCGAAAACCCGAGGGAAGATGACGTGGAGCAGCACCGGGTGGGGTAAGCTTTCAACGAGGCGTGCGCGCGACCGCAATGTGACGTGGTAGCAACCCCACACGCGCACGGCTCATCGGAAGATTGGCCCCACCAGGGGGGCGGTGTCCGGATTTCATCCCTCATCCTTCCTCCTTCATCCTTTCAGGGGTGGTTCCCGGACGACCGTCCTCCTCCCAGCCACCGGCGCCACCAGGGCGAAACGGGCGCTGCCGGGGTTTCCGAGTCCAGCGAGGACTCCAAGCGCTGCTCCACGCCGGACGGCACCGGGGTGCCCAGACGGTCGTGGCGCAGCAGATCCTCCGGAGTGTCAAAGACGACCGTGGTTGCGTCGGCCGACAGTTCGGCCTGGACTGCCCGGGATTCAGCAGCCAGGGCATCGCGCTGCTCGTGGCGAAGGCGGGGAGGGGGTTCCATGGCTCAGGCGGTTTTGGCGAAGGCGAGGGTGAAGGCCTTGCGGGCCCGGTGGAGTTTGCCGCGCACCGCGTCCGCCGTCTGGCGGGTCAGATCCCCCACCTGCTCGTAGCTCAACTCCTGGTCCGCAACCAGCAGCAGCAGCAGGCGATACTCCGGCGAAAGGCCATCCAGCGCCCGCTGGATCCGCTCGCCCAGCTCCTTGGTTTCCAGCACCCGGAGCGGGTTGGGCGAATCGCCACCCATCTGGTCGAACAGGGCGTCGTCCGGCGCGGTATGGATGTTCCGGGCGGACCAGGACTGCCGGAGGTTGGAGCAGTGGTTGAGGGTGATGCGGTACAGCCAGGTGCGGACCTCGGAGTCTCCACGGAAACCGGCAAAGTTCCGGAAGGCCTTCAGGAAGACGTCATGGACGGCGTCCTGAGCCTGCACCGGATCACCCAGGAGGCGCAGCGCCAGATAGTAGATCGGTTGGCTGTGCGCGGCATAGACGGCTGAGAACTCCGGCGGCAGGCGGCTTCCCGGCGTCGGAGACGTTGGCGGCATGGATGCCTCCGACGGCTCCGCCGTCGTCTCCAGGGATTCCGCCATGGCGATCACGATACTTCGGACCGCGCTCCCGGGAAAGCGTCACGGGGAGATCCACCTGGGGCGTGTGCTCCCTCTGGGGACCGCATGCGTCCCGCGTGCTGAATCCGGTGTCCCGCCGGATTCCTCGTCGTCTGACTCCTCTACCACACCTCACGCCCGTCCGACGCGTGACGAGGGAAATGGTTCATGAGGTCCCGGGCGCGACGCCCCGGGACGACACGCGGGA
>JAFLEG010000659.1 GCA_017302195.1 Verrucomicrobiota bacterium | reverse complement strand
ACGGCCTCCGGGAACTTGAAGGGGTCCTTGGCGAGCGGGTATGCGCGGACTCCCAGCGTGCGGGCCTGCGCGGCATCCACCGGCACGGCAACGATCCGAGGATCGGCACGGCTGAGGAACGGACGCCCGGAGGGAAGCACCCGCCCCTCGCGGGCCACGCTGGCGGACAAGCCGCCCAGGCCGAACCCGGGAATGGTCAGGCTGAAGGGGGTCTCGTTCACATGCACCAGCGCGGCGGTGGTGGTGCCGTCGGACACCACCAGCGCGGCGGCGTCCTTTTCCCGCTCCGTGGAGCCGAAGAATCCCGAGCCAATTCCCGACAGGGTGACCTTCACCTGGTTGGTGAGGAAACCGGAGAAAAGCTGGTTGGCATTGATTGGCGTGTTGTCCCGGATCTCCTGCCGGATGGCCTCCGAACTTTTGGCGAGCCGCGACACCCCCTGGCTCAGTGAGGCCGTCTGTTCCTGCAGACGCGCCTTCTCGTCCTGGGCGGTGCGGACCTGTCCGCGCAGATCGGCCACATTCTCGCGCAGCAGGCTCTTCTCCGCCTCGGCCACCTTCACGGCCGAACTCAGGCTGGCGACCTGCAGTTCCGCCGCGGCGCGCGCCGCCGCCTGGGCGGTGGCCAGTTCCCGCTGACGCTCCAGTTCCTCCGCCAGCTTGCGACGCTCGGCATCCGTGGTCTCGACCGACGCGGCCAGTGACTCGCGGGTGCGGGACACCTCGGCAAGCCGCGCCCGGGTCTGTTCCAACTGCTGCTGCATCTCGGTGGCCTGTCGCGCCCGCAACGCGAGTTGCTCGTCCAACTGGGCGGCCGTCTGCCGGGTCGCGCCCAGGGCGGTCTCCAACTCCCGGCGCTGCGCCTCCAACTGGGTGAGGGAGGCCTCCCGGGTCGTCACCTCGGTGCTCATCTTCCGACTCAGGGCCTCCCGCTGCTCCTGCTCCTGCGCCAGCGCCTCGCGCAGGGTGGCCATGACGTCATCCCGGGCGGTCACAGGCGACGCCGCCGCCGGACGTTCCGGAGGCGGCCGCGGGCCCTCGGGCTCCGCACCATCCCACCGGGTCAATGCCAGCAGGTTGAGCAGCAGGAAATCGCAGAGGATGAGCAGGAGCGTCCGGTTCATCGAAACGTGAAGGGATTCGACGCCGTCACCGTCGCGGGTCCGGCCGCCGGCGCGGCGGCCTGCGGGGCGGCCTCCGGCTCCCGCCGCCCTTCCAGGATCAGCGCGCGCCGCGCCTTGCGCACGTGTCCGATCTTCACCGCGGCCACGCAGATGATGCCCATGAGGTTGGACGAATAGGCCGCCAGCAGGTTGGCCTCCACCATCTGGAGGACCTGCATGGCGAGCGCGAGCGCCGTCCCTCCGATGCCGACGTACAGGCCTGAGTCAAAGAGGTTCTCCTCGTTCTCCAGGAGGCGCAGGCGCACGGATGCCGGCTCCGGCAGGCGGGAGATCTCGCCGATCTTGCGGACACAGATCACATAGACGGCCATCTGGATGACTCCAAAGACGACCAGGGTCACGAGCGTGGTGGGCTCCATAAACTTCCTTTGCGATGGGGCGGACGTGGCGGCGGGACGGGAGGGGTTGAGCGCTGCGGGATCCAGAGATGCCACCGGCGGACCGGCGCGACGAGAACGAACCGGAAGGGGTTCGCTCGCCAGAACCAGAAATCCCCCCAGCACCAGCGCCACCACGATCAGCGAAAGCGGGCCGGGGTGGGTTTCGGCGGTCGAGCGTGGCGTGCCCGCCACGGAGAAGGAGGCCACGCTCAGGGCGGCCAGCACCGCCGCCAGGGCCATCAGGGCGGTCCGGCCATACTGCCAGGCCGACGGTGAGCGGCGGACGGCGTCCGCCATCCAGGCCGGTGCCGGCAACCCCTGCTGCACCACCCGCCCATCGCGCGCCAGCACCTGCACCGCGCCCGAGCCTTCCCGGAGCGCCGAGACCAGGCCTGCATGTCCGGCATCGCCAAACTGGCGGCAGTGGCGTCCGAGACCGGCGGGCTCCCCCGAAAGCAGCGCGGCGGCATACAGCACCGGCAAATCCTCCGGATGCTGCCGGACCGCCGCGGTGAACTCCTCCAAAGCGGCGGTGTCGGGACATTTCCGCGTCAGCTCCGCCAGCGAGGTCCAGTCGAGCCGCCGCGCCAGCGTCAGCAGATTGAGATAGAACCCCTCCAGACGCCGCCGCGCATCCGGATCGCCGGCCGCCCGTTCCGGAAGATCCCGCAGTTCCGTCGCAAGACTGGCGGATAAGCGCTCCCGCTCATACAGCGCCGCGGCCAGCAGGACTACCGCCTCGTAAGGCTGGCCCCCCGGCTGAGCGGCCGGGACAAATTGCTCCACAGGAAGCTGCATGGCTCCCAACAGGGCCTGAACCCCGGGGGAACGGGAGGCGCCGAGGGACTCGCGCAGCCGGGTCCGGTGTGCGGGCGGGAGAAACAGCTCAAAGGCCGGTGGCGGGGCGCCGCCCTCCGGGGTCAGCGCCGGAAACAGGGCCGCCACCGCGGGATCCGGCCCCCCCAGCATCCGGGCCTCCGGCGGCAGTGCGGTGGACCTCAGCGCCCCCCCGAGGGCCAGTTCGATTTCATTGGTCCGGCTCAGTTCCAGAGCCTGCGCCGCCGCCAGCAACTGGCCGGCCAGCCCGAGCCGCTGCTGGTTCGCGGCCAGCAGCGCCAGATCGGCCACGCCGGGTGTGCCGCGTCCCGCGGACTCGATCACCCCGGGATGCAGGGACCGCCAGCGCGCAGGAATCCACCAGGCCGCGGCGGCCACCGCCACCGCGAGCAGTGCCAGGAGGATCCCCTGTACCCGTCCATGCCTGTTCGAAGTATCGTCCCCCATGCCCCGGCCCGTCAGCCACAGTCCCGACGAGTGGACCGCTGCGGTTATTCTGTCCGATCGGCGCCTGCGCCGGATTTCCCGGCGGACGACGCCGGATCCTGCTCCACGGACACCCGGTAGAATCCCCGGTCACCCAAAGCCGCCGTATGCGACAGGGTGGCGACGGCACCGTCACCCGCCACCGGCCCCGAGACCGCAGACCAGCCGCCCGATCCCACCGCAGGGCGAAACTCGAGGGCGTATCGCCCTCCCGGAACCGTCGGAACCTGGACACGAAACGTCCCGTCGGTCCAGGCGGGTCCGGAAAGGCGCGGCACCGG
>JAFLEG010000066.1 GCA_017302195.1 Verrucomicrobiota bacterium | reverse complement strand
TCCGCACCGCGCTGGCCAGCACCGGCGAGAGAGCACCACCTTGAGGCAGGGCGGGAGTCGTCGGGTGCAACTGACCCGCGGTGCGCACGCCCGCCTTCAGGAAGCGATTGATCGAAGCTCCCGCCCCGGCGTCACCGCCGGCCTTCCAGTTGCACCCGGATCCCCCGGCCCGGCCTGTCGCCGCGCAGCCGGTGCTTCCCCTGTCCCTCACGCCGGGACTGCGGGGTCCGGTGCCCGCCGCGCCCGAACCGCCGGCCGCCTCCGAGGGGGGCAGGCGCCTTCCGGAGATGGCACCGGAGAGTTCGCACCCTTCCGCCGCCGCCTCCCTGCTCCGGGAAACCTTTCCGGCGTCGCCACCGCCACCCGCCGCCACCCCGCTGCTCCACGTGCCCCTGCGACTGGTCGGTGTGGTCGGGCGTCTCTATGTGGTGCTGGAATCGGATCGCGGCCTGGTGCTGCTGGACCAGCACGCGGCGCATGAGCGGGTGCTGTTTGAGCAGATGCTCTCGCGCTTGCAGCAGGACGCCCAGGCGCCCTCCCAGCGGCTGCTGCTGCCGGAGACGTTGGAGCTGCCGCCGAAGGACGCGGATTTCGTCCGGCGCAACCAGGAAACGCTATCCCGTCTGGGCGTGGGATTGAGCGAGTTTGGGGAACGCACGTTCCTCCTGGATGCCCTGCCGCCCTTCGTGCGCGCGGGGGATTTTCGGCAGTTCACCACGGGGCTGGTGGACGCCCTCAAGGCCGCCGGCTCCGGCGTCAACAACGCCCGCCTGGGCGAGGAGGTGGTGGCCAAGACCGTCTGCCGGCATGCCGTGAAGGCCCGCGATCCGCTCAGTCTGCCCGAACTGGAGAATCTGGTCGCGGATCTGCGGCGGTGCGAGATGCCCTACACCTGTCCGCATGGGCGTCCCACACTCATCGAGATGAACTGGCGCGAGCTGGAGAAGAAGTTCGGCAGGACGGGGTGATTGGGAAGGAGGAGGGATGGAGGATGAGGGATGGAATTGGGGGGCTCGCGGTGCTGCGGGTACCTGGGGCAATGGGTCGGAGCGGGTGGGTGGCTTTACCTGGTGGCCGCTGCCGCATAGCATGACCGCCATGCCGCGATGGAATGGGAGTGGTCGTTGGGACCTCCGGGGATATCCCGGAGGACGCTGAAGCTGCATGCAAACCGTTCTGAGCGTCGTTGGCACCCGGCCCGAGGGCATCAAGATGGCCCCGGTGGTCCAGGAGTTGGGGAGGCATCCGGATCGGATCCGCAGTGTGCTGGTGTCCACGGGACAGCACCGCGAGATGCTGGACCAGGTGCTGCGGCTGTTCAGCCTCACGCCGGAGGTGGACCTGAACCTCATGCGTCCCGACCAGACCCTCTCCCGGCTGACCGGCGATCTCTTCCATGCGCTGGATGCCGTGGTGCGGGAGCGGCGTCCGGACTGGATCCTGGCCCAGGGGGACACCACCACCGTGATGGTGGCGTCGCTGGTGGCGTTCTACCACCGGGTGGCCTTTGGCCATGTGGAGGCCGGACTGCGCACGGGCGACTTCCTGCGTCCGTTCCCGGAGGAAATGAACCGCCGGATCGCCGACCTGGCGGCCACGGCCTATTTCGCACCGACGCGGCGGGCCGTGGACGCACTGCGCGCCGAGGGGGTGGCTGCGGCGCGCATTCATGAGACCGGGAACACCGTGGTGGACGCCCTGCTCCAGGTGGCGGCGCGCCCCTACCAGCGTTCCTCAGGACCGCTGGCCACTGTTCCCGAGGGCACGCCCTATGTCCTGGTGACGGCCCACCGGCGGGAGAGCTTCGGGGAGCCGTTCCGCGACCTCTGCCGGGCCATCGCTGAGGTGGCGGCACTGGGAACTCCCGCGGGCCTGCGCGTGGTGTTTCCGGTCCATCTCAATCCAAACGTCCGCGCCCCCGTCCGCGAGATCCTCGGTGGCGTGGCCAACGTGCACCTGCTCGAGCCGATGGACTATGTGGATATGGTGCAGGCGATGCGCGGGGCGGCGCTGATCCTCACCGATTCCGGCGGCGTGCAGGAGGAGGCGCCGAGCTTCGGGGTGCCGGTGCTGGTGATGCGCGACACCACGGAACGGCCCGAGGGGGTGGAGGCCGGCGTGGTGGAACTGGTGGGCACCGATGCCCGCCGGATTGTGGCCCGCGCGTCGGTCCACCTGTCGGCCGGACGCCGGCGGGACACCATCGCCAATCCCTACGGTGACGGGCATGCGTCGGAGCGCATCGTGTCCGCGATCCTTCGGTCGGCGGCGTCATGAGCACCCGGCCCCTGATCTCCATCGTGCTCCCGACCTACAACGGGAGCCGTTACCTAGCGGCTTCGGTCGCCAGCGTGCTTCGGCAGAGCTATCCGCACTGGGAACTCCTGCTGCAGGACGATTGTTCCACCGACGGCACGCCGGAACTGATCGCCCGGCTCGCCGCCGGGGATTCCCGCATCAAGCCGGTGCGCAACAGCGTCAACCTGCGGCTGCCCAATTCCCTCAATGCAGGTTTCGCCCGGGCTGCCGGGGAGTTCCTCACCTGGACCTCGGATGACAACGAGTACCGACCGGAAGCGCTGGAGGCCATGCTGGGGCTGCTGACCTCGGACCCCGCGGCTGGCCTGGTCTATTGTGACATGACCTACATGGACGACGACGGCCGGCCCCAGGAGGCATGGGTCGCGCCCGAGCCCGAGACGATCGGCAGCACCAATCCGGTGGGCGGGTGCTTCCTGTACCGGCGGACGGTCCTGGATTTGGTGGGGGGCTATGATGACCGGTGGCGGCTGGTCGAGGATTGGGAATACTGGATCCGGGTGGCGATGCGGTTTCCGATCCGGGCGCTGCATCGGGATCTCTACCTGTACCGGCGTCATGCCGGATCCCTGACGACGACGCGGGCGGCGGAGGTGCGGCGGATCCGGCTTGCCATGCTATCGGAGCGCGTGCCGCAACTGCCGGTGACCTCCCGGCATCATCGCGCCGTGGCGTATCTTCACCTGGCGCGCATGGCGACGGAGCAGGGGGATGCGGTTCAGGCCTCGGCGTTTCACCGGAAGGCGCTCCGTCTGGATCCGGTCCGATCCTCGCTGGTGGTTGCCGCTCGACGCCTCCTCGGTCCGGAGGGTGCCGGAACGGTCCGCCAATGGTGGCGCCGCCGGTTCCGGGGCGCCGCCTGAGCCGCACTTCCAGAATGGGTGGGAGAGTTCAACAACAGACGCTTGGAAGACAGACGCTCGAATCTCCGGGAATGAATGGCTGACTGGCTGTGCAAACCGGGCCGCCTGAGGATGTCACATCGCCCTTGACCACTCCGAGTTACGGCGGATCGTCTGGCCGGTCGTCCAATGGAAATCACGGCGTTACGGGTTTGATCCTGGAGTCGTGGCGTCCGGGACCGCTTGCGGAAGGTCCAAAATGACGAGTGCCAGCAAACATCGAATGAAACTCATCCGTCTATCCCTCGGCCTGACTTTTGTGGCACTGGTGCGGTGTACGGTGGCAGTGCAATGCCAGGTTCCCGAGGGGATACGTCTGCCACTGCTTCCCGCCGAGACTCGATATGTCGTCGAACCGGCATTTCCGGATCTGCCCCCAGTCCTGGCATCGGCCGTCGTCGTGCCTCCCGGTGAGACCAACCGCCTCATCCTGCTCTCCAAGAAGGGGCTCATCTACTCCATCACCAATCTCGCAGCGCCCCGGTTGACCACCATGCTGGACCTGTCCGCACGAACCTACGACTTCAGCGAATCGGGTCTCGTGGGCTTTGCGCTTCACCCCGGATGGCGCACCAACCGAGAGGCTTACGTGTACTATGCTACGCGGATCCCGACGCTGCATCAGCGCCTTTCCCGTTTTCTCCTGGATCCGGAGGATCCCAACCGGCTGCTTCCGGACTCCGAAACGCCATTGATCAGCCAGCGGGACAATCACGAGACCCACAACGGGGGCGACCTGGAATTCGGCCGGGACGGCTTCCTGTATGTTTCTTTGGGTGACGGTGGTACCGGCGCTGATTCCTTTGTGAACGGCCAGAGGATTGATGGAAGTTTCTTCTCGGGGATCCTGCGCCTTGATGTGGATCGGCGCCCGGGAAGCCTCCCTCCGAATCCGCACCCGGCGGTTCATCCGGACACGTATCGCGTTCCTGCCGACAATCCGTTTATCAACGTCACCCGCTTCGCCAACAAGGCGGTAAACCCGGAGACGCTGCGAACGGAGTTCTACGCCGCGGGGCTTCGCAATCCATTCCGGATGACCGTGGATGCACAGACCGGCGATCTGTATGCCAACGACGTGGGCGGGATGCGGCGTGAGGAAGTCAATCGAATCCAGGCCGGAGGCAACTACGGTTGGCTGGTGTACGAGGGAAGCCTGCCGTGGTCGTACCCGATTCCGTCCGGCGTGACCTACCTTCCTCCTGTGGTCGAGTATGAGCATCAGCAGGGGCGCATTGCCATCACCGGAGGCGTTTTGGTGCGCGGGGACGCCTTTCCAGACCTGAAGGACCAGTATCTTTTCGCGGACCTCGGGGGCGACATCGGTGCCTTTCCCGTGACGGACGGCATTGGTGGTGCGATCCGGTGGATCGCCGCAGCGCCGGGGACTTCTGACCTGGCGTGGATCCCAGAGTCCGGCGCAATCTATCTGGCCAACGTCACCGACGGGATCATTCGGCGGCTTGAACTGCGCGATCGGACTGGCCCCCCGATTCCTCCGCGGCTGAGCGAGACGGGAATCTTTGAAGATCTCGCCTCCTTGCGGCCGGTTTCCAGCCTCACGGAGTATGAGGTCAATGTTCCGTTCTGGTCAGACCATGCGGAGAAGCGTCGCTGGTTCGGGCTTCCGAATACTGGGGAACGCATCACCTTCTCGCTGGAGTCGCCCTGGAGGTTTCCCGTGGGCGCCACCTGGGTGAAGCATTTCGAACTTGAGATGGAGCGCGGCCGGCCGGCGAGCCGGAGGCGGCTCGAGACGCGGGTGATTGTACGCAACTCCGACGGAGTCTGGGGGGCGACCTATCGCTGGAACCCCGAGGGGACGGATGCTGAGTTGGTGCCGGCCGGGGGGCTCGACGAAGACTTGCCGGTTGTGGAGAACGGTCAGTTGCGGGTTCAGCGATGGCGCTATCCCAGCCGGACCGAGTGCCTGGGCTGCCACAATGCCAACGCGGGTTACGTCCTGGGATACAACACCGAGCAGTTGAATCGAGAGGTGAATTCGCCGGCCGGCGGGAAAACGAATCAGTTGGCTGCGCGAATTGCGCAGGGGCATTTCCAGAATCCTCCCGGGGTTCTGGTCACTCTGCCCGTGCTGGCGGCGCTGGATGATCCGGCTTGGAGCCTTGAATACCGGATCAAGTCCTACCTGTCCGCCAACTGCTCCTACTGTCATCAACCCCAGGGGCCCACCCGTGCGCGGTGGAATGCGTCCCTGGAAACGCCGCTGAGTGAGGCCCGCATCCTGGGGGAACGTTCACTAGTCAATGTGGTGGACAACCTGGGTCAGGTGGAATCTTTCATCGCCTTGGCGGGCAGCCTTCATCAATCGGCCATTTACCGCCGCATCGCGGAGCCGGGCCTGCACCGGATGCCGCCCATCGGTTCCGCGGAGCTGAATCAGGAGGCAATTGAGGCCATGCGCACCTGGATTACGTCCGAGACGCCCGGGCGCCCCACCTTTGCCGGATGGCAGGTTCGGGAGTTCGGAACCAATGCCCCGGTGGACCTGGCTGGACCTGACGCAGATCCGGATTCCGACCAGCTCACCAATGAGGGGGAGTTTTTGCTCGGCGAGTCCCCGGTGGACCCGGCTAGGACCTGGCGTCCCGAGATCCGACGAACCTCGGATCAGGTGGTGCTGAGCTTCCAGCGGTTGCCGAACCGGCGGTTCGAAGTTCAATGGACCCGGGATCTGGCAGGCGCGGAGTGGCTGCCTGTGGATCACCCTGCCAATCGGCGCTTCGTGGCGGCGGTCGGCGGGACCGTGGACGTGCCGTTGCCCCTGCAGACTGACCAGGTGTTCTACCGTGTTCAGGTCCGGGAGCCTTGAGCCTCCTGAGAGATTGCGAACGCACCCTGCCGTCGGATAGCCTGATTTCCTGTGACGGGGATTGAGCTTCAGTATCAGCTTCAGAAGTCCGTGGTGGTGATGGCCTGCCTGATGGCCGCGCTGCTGGTGGGGCTCTTCCTGGTCAGCGCCCCCTCCCTGCTGATCATGGCCGTGCTCGGGGTGATGTGGCTGCTGACGCTGCCGTACCACGCAGGGCTGGCGATCTTCATCGGCATGGTGACGCTGAACTCGGCGCTGATCGTGCCCGGCATCGCGGGCCGTCCTTTCGTGTGGGAGCTGGCGGGCGTCCTGGGAATCACCGGCATCATCATCACGCTGGCGCTGCGCCGCCAGGTGCCCGGCGTCGCCAGCCGCCTGGCGGCCCACCGCCTGATCTTCGTCGGCATGATCGGCTACTGCGCGGTCCTGCTCTTCCTGATGTACTACCGCGGCGTGGGCATCCGGGCCCTGGGAGGGGCCAATCCCAGCGGTCAGGTGGGCGGCCGCATCTATGTGCAGCAGATTGTCTCCGCCATCTTCCCGATCCTCCTGCTCCTGAATCCCCTTTCCGAACGCACTCTGGTCCGCCTGTTCGTGCTGCAGTGCGCCCTGTCCGTCACCTACCTGATTTCGGACTTCATCTTCTCCTACGGGGGTGGCGCACTGTTCAACCTGCTCTACTTCCTGGAGCTCCCCGGCGACGGGATCAACTTCGAGATCCAGAGCCTCCGCTTCGGCATCCGGCGGTTCCAGTCCCTGTTCCTCTTCACCCAGGCGATGCTGCTGATCCTGTGGCTCAAGCGTCCGTTCCGGGACTATGCAAACCGCAATGCCCTGTGGATGTGGCCGCTGACCCTGGGCCTGGTGGCGATGGGGGTGCTCAGCGGGCACCGGGTGCTGGTGTACACCGCGGGGGTGACCGCCCTGGTGTTTGCCTGGTCGCAGCGGTTCTTCAGCGCGCAGCGGGTGGTGACGGTGGGCGCGCTGATCGCCCTGGGCTACTTCCTGGCCTATTTCTACGTGCGCGACCTGCCGCTTTCCGCGCAGCGCGCCCTCTCGATTGTTCCGGGCATCGAGGTGGACCGCCTGGCCGATGAGGACGGCCGCGCGACCTTTGACGGGCGCATCACCATCCGCCGGATCGGATGGGAGCTGTCCCGTGAGTACCGCTGGATTGGCCGCGGCTTCGGCAAGATGACCGACCTGGATCCGGCGCAGTACCGCTACGACATGGCCTACCTGCACGTGGACAACGGGGTGTTCTACAACGGGACCATTGGACTCCTCGTCAATACCGGGCTGCCCGGGACGTTCTTCATGTTCCTGCTTCTGGGCGGAGGCACGGCGCTGGCCGCACGCATCCTGCTCCGCATCCGGCGGGAGGGGGCGGAGGACGATTTCATCCGGTTTTCGGGCCTGAACGCCGCCCTGTGGATTGCCAACGTCGTTTCCTTCGTGTTCCTGCATGGCGATGCGGAGTCGGCGCTGCGGTCCTTTGCCCTGCCTGCGGGCCTCATGGTGGCCTGCGAGTGGCATCTGCGGCGGCGCGTGCCGGCCCCGGATTCCGAGGCGGTGGCCCCGGCGTCCCCGGAGGCGTCGGTCCGCGGAAGGAACCTGGTTCCGGCCCCCTCCTCGGCATGAGCTGATTTCCCCTCCGCACGGCGGCCGGGGTTTCGCAACGCATTCCACCATGAACACCCATCTGGGGCGGGCCCGGGGCTGGCTGGCGCTGGCCTGCATCCTCCCGTTCGCCGCCACCGCCGCGGCCACGAACTTCTGGTTTTCGCCCAACGGCACCGGCGACGGGTCGCTGGAAGACCGTCCCCGCCGGTACACCCCGCGGTTCATGCAGTGGGTGGTCCTCCATGGAGGCCGCGGGCAGGTCCGGGACGTCGCAATCCATTTCCTCCCGGGCGAGTACCTCGTGGAACCGCTGGGCACCTCGACCACCCAGCCCAGTGACTGGAGGATCCGCATCGTGGGACTGGGCAAACACCCGGAGGACGTGGTGCTCAAGCTCAGTCCCGGGGTGCCCGAGGGGATGAGTGACCGCGGCGGGAACTGGGTGGATGTCATCAACCTGATCCGGAACTCGGAGTACCTCCAGCGGTTCGAGATGGAGAATCTGACCGTGGATGGCAACTGGACCGGGCAGGGCGAGTACAGCACTCCCTCGTACCTGAGGGCTTACAAAAACACCCCGGTTTCGGTCAGCGCCCGGACGGGGCGCATCCGCCGGGTGATCGTCCGCAACTTCGGCGCGCACGGGACGATGCCCCTGCGGACGAACGACCACTCGGCCGGAGTCGAGGTCTTCCCAATCCAGATCAACACTGTGGACGAGGGGCAGCGTCCGGAGGACGGCGATCCCTTTCCCTGGATGGTGGAGGACTGCGAGATCGCGGGATTTCACCAGCTCTATGGAGGGTACACCTCCTGCCTGATGGCAAGCGTCCGGCTGGGGACCACCAACACCCCGGCCTGGGCGGCCCGGGATCCGTCGCGGACCCTGGTCTGGTTCCGCCGGAACCAGGTGCGGGGGACGCCGAAGCGGCCGGGGATCATTGCCCAGGGTTCGGCAGGACACGGCGCCCACGCTTCCGGCGGGATCACCTGGAGCGACGGCGCGGTGCTGAACGCCTCCACCTTCAACACCGACACCGGACGGCTCCGGCATCTGGTCTTCACCAACAATCTCGGGCTGGACATCTACTCCGTCGGCAGCCTCGGCACGCATTCGACCCGCGGACCGTTCATGACGGACTACGAGATTTCGGGAAACAGCTACCGGCTGGGATGGATCCTGTCGGCACCCACCTACCGCAGGCATGCGCAGGTAGCGGGTCCCGACGGCCGGACGCGGTTGACCTCCGGACGCCAGGTGCCGCTGGGGCGCTGGGTGTTTCCGGAGGCCTGCGGCTTGAAGGTCCAGGGCATTGCCGAGGACATCCGGTTTACCCGGAACTGGTTCACGACCCGCTCCCTGGAGGAAATGGGCGCGTACACCCCGTTGTTTCCCCGCGACCCTGAATTTCGCTTGGTGTACCGGATGCCGGAGAGGGATCTGAGCGTCACCAACGCGCCCTCAGTGTTTCGCGCCGATGCGCTGGAGGTGGATCTCTCCGGCAACCGCATCTCCTCGGTGCCGCTGGACTTCGAGCGCATGCAGGCGCTGGACGGCGGGCGGGTGGCCCGCCTGTCGGAGGGCGCTTCGCCGCTGCTGAACCGCCGCAAGGCCCTGCCCCAGGCTGGCGGGTTTGCACCGCTGGGAGGCGTGGAGCGCGTGGAGATGGTCTTCACCAATGTCTCGCGCAGGATTCCGTGGAAGGGGCTGCCCTTCGGCGTGACCAACGGGCCGCCACAGGAGGGGGAAACCGTCGGCATGGACCGCGTGCTGATCGGCGGCATCGAGGTGCTGTGCGGTCGTCCCGACTCGGGCGGGGGAGGGCAGTTCCGGTTGCCGGTGCGGGTGGCATTGCAGCCGACCCCGCTGGCCGGACTTCCCGGCACGCTGCCGCTGGCCGGACGCCCGGTGTTTCTGGAGGTGTTGCCCGGCAGCCGCAACCCTCGGCGTCTGTCCGCGGTGACCGGACCCGATGGGGTGGCCACCTTCACCTGGGAGGTGCCGCCCGACCTCCACGGGGTGGATTACTTTCGCGTCTGGACGGATGGCGGCCAGGGACGCGCCGGCGAGTGGGACGAGTTCCAGGACGCCTGGTCCACCGCCCACCATGCGCATGGGCGCACCGTGGCCGTGGAGGTGGAGCGTGCGGCGGCTGACGGCGTCGCCGACCTGCCGGGCCTGTTCCGGCTGATCCGAAGCGGCCCCGATGACCGCCCGCTCACGGTGCGCCTGGAGGTGAAGGGGGGCGAAAAATCGGCGGTGCGCGGGACGGATTTTCAGCTCACCGGCGCGAAGGGGGCCCGCTATCCGGGGGCTCCGGAGCGCAGCCAGGGCGAGATCGGGAACACGGTGGAGTTTGCCCGCGGTCAGCGGGAGATGACCCTGGACGTCACTGCGCTTCCGGGAACGGCCCGGAACGGACGTCTGGTGACCGTCGTGGTCACGCCCGGGGATGGCTATGCACCGGGAGAGCCGCCCCAGGGGGATGTGGTGGTGTATGCCGGCGGCGAGTCGGACCCACGGCGCTGATCCCGCATCATCCGCCGCCCTTGAGCAGGCGGTCTTTCACATCCGCGGGCAGGGGGCTTTGCTCGATGGCGGACCGGGCGGCCGATTCATCCACACGCAGCCATTGGCGTCCGGCATTCTCCAGTGCTGATTTCTGCTTCTCGGCGTCCCCCAGGGTGCCGGCCCATTCCCAGGCGGTGGCCGGTTCGTGGGATGCCAGGGAGTTGGCGAACGAGGCCACCGCGTCCTCGCGTCCCTTGCCGGCGGGAATGGTGTTCAGCCAGTCGGCGGTGGCGGTGGGATCCTCCCGCGACCAGCGTCCCACCAGGGTCTGGGTGGCCTCGTCGCGCAGCGTTCCCTCGGGAAACTGGCTGATCCAGCTCGCGGTGTAGGCGGGATCGGCCGCGACCATGGACGGGATGACCGCCTTGGTGCCCCGTTCCTGCTCCAGGCCTGGCGGCAGGTTCCCGATGTATTGCGCCGCCTCCTTCGGGGATTCCGTGGCCCACGACCCGAGCACGCTGCCCATCGCCGCGGTCCGGCCCGCCCCCGCCGGCATGGCCTGGACCCACTCCAGCGCGCCCTGCGCGTCGGCGCGCGCCCAGGAACCGGCGATGCGGCTCAGCACATCGTCGCGTCCGGGTCCCTCGGGAAGCTTGGACGCGAAGTCCACGGCCTCCTTCGGATTCCGGTTGGCCCAGGAGCCGGCGATGCTCTCCAGCATTTCCTGGCGACTGTTGTCCGCAGGAAGCGTCAGGGCAAAGGCGGCCGCCTCCTCCGGATCCCGGGAGGCCCAGCTCGAAGCCGCCTGGGTCAGCATTCGCTGCCGCTGTTCTCCCGCCGGCAGGGTGGCGGCGAACTCGGCCGCGCCCTTGTTGTCGGAGTCCACCCAGGCCCAGGTCATGCGCTCCAGCGCGGCATTGCGTTCCCGTCCCTCCGGCAGGGACTTCACCCAGTCCACCGCCCCCTCGATGTCATTGTTGGCCCAGTTGTCCGCCATCTGGCCGAGCAGATTCTGCCGGCTCTGGCCGGGCGGGAGCAGGTCAAGGAAGCGTGCGGCCGCGGCGGGATCCTCCTGGCCGAGGCTGTACATGAGGTTCTGGATGGCATCGCGGCGGGTGGCGGGGTTGGGCACCTCCTTGAGCCAGGCGATGGCGGCATCGGGATCCTTGGACGCCCATTGCTGGGCGAGTTCGGCAATGGCCTGGTTCT
>JAFLEG010000658.1 GCA_017302195.1 Verrucomicrobiota bacterium | reverse complement strand
GGGTGGCCACGCTGGACGGCGGTCCCATGGCCAGCAGCGCCTCATCGTAGGTGGCGGAGCCGATGCGCTTGGACCAGTTCGGCATGCGGTTGCCGGCACAGCCGAAGCTCAATCCCGCCATCAACAGCCATGGAAGCCAGAGGATCCTCGCACGCCGCACCATGCCTGATTCGGAGGGTTTCGGCCGGCGAAGGAAAGTCCGAATCGCCCGACCGCGGCTTCGGGTATGCCGGGGAAGGCGTCTCATCGCAGCCTCCGGTAATCCTCCGATGCATACTTCGTCGTCGCCAGGTCCGTGACACGCTGTTCGAGGACGAGGCCTGGCTTCAGGGGTTCCCACCGGACACCCGCTCCTTCGGACGCCGCCATCCGCATCGCCGATTCCCAGGCCGCCCGGGGGAGGCCGTCGGGCGGTGGCTGGATGCTGCCCTGGATCAAAAGCCCGAGGCGATTTCGCCGCTGCGCGGCCCCGGCCACCTTCCCCCCCCGCCAGAGCAGGTCGAACTTCTCGGCACCGATGAAGCAGCGTCCGGGGCCTTCAGGCTGGCAGCAGGGCGCCAGTTCCGTCACCACCCCCAGGCGGTCGAACGCCGCCTGGATCCACCGGTGAAGACACTGGTAGCTCTCGACCGCACTCCACCCGTACCAGGCGTGCGAAGGCGGAACGGCCAGGCTATAGGTCCAATCCTGCGCATGGGACACGAGTCCGCCCCCGGTGGGGCGGCGGACCAGCGGCCGCTGATCGGTCCAACGAGAAACGTCCGCCCAGCGCTGGAAGTAGCCGAATGTCGCGCAGGGTTCCGTCCAGCCATAACTGCGGAACACCGGACATTGCCGTTCCCCGGCGCGTTCCAGCAGGGCCTCATCCCAGGCCATGTTCAGCGCCGGCCCGGCGGCGACGCAGTCGAGGTGCGCCCACACCTCCCCGGAAATCATGCCGGCAGGCCGCCACGGTGCAGCCTGCCTCCCGGCGGCTGACGCCGCCGCTGGTGTGGTCTCCTGATTCACGGCCCCACCGAAGGAAGGGGGGCGAGCGCGGTCCCGAAATGCCGGACCGCTCCGGCCGTTCAGCGCATCTGCGACAGCTTCAGGGCGATCTGCTTGTCAATCTCGGCGGCCAGGTCGAGGTCGGGGCCGCCGGCCGAGCCGCGGACCTGGGTGGCGATCTGGGTGATTCCCGCCTCGGGTTCCGTCACCTTGCAGTAGATCGTCTTGCTGTCGGCCTTCGCGGTCACCGTGTTGTCAATGAGGTTCTCACTGGTCAGCGTGCCGTTGAACGCCAGGACTTCCTTGGCCGCGGCAAACACCGTCGCGACCGGACGATTGTAACGGCTGATGATGCTGTCCTTGGCGAACGGCATGCCAAACTTGGTCCGTCCCGTCTCGGTGGAGTAGCAGCCGCTGGAAACACCCACAACCGCTGCGAGGAGGGAGGCAACGAGCAATTTCTTCATTACCCGGCCATGCAAACACAGCCGTCCCATGGGTCAAGCCCCGGCTCAACCCGGCCCACCCGTGCCCAGCCCGCCGGTCGCGGGCCAGGAACCGGACAATGCTCCTGGGGTGATTCAGACGGCAGGGGCGCGGCGGACCTCCCATTGACAGGGGCGTCCGCACACCGCTTTTTGGATGCATGCATCGTCGGTATGGCAGCCTGGTCGTCCTGCTCAGCCTCCTCCTGCCCGCCGGTGTCACCGGGCTGCGGGGTGCCGAGGCGCCCCCGCACAAGTCCCTGCTCGTGCTGGGCGATTCGCTGGCCGCCGGATTTGGTCTCGACCCCTCGGAGTCCTTCCCGGCGCTGCTGCAGCGCAAGGCCGACGAGGCCCAACTCCCCGTCACCGTGATCAATGCGGGGGTGAGCGGGGACACGTCCGCAGGCGGACTCCGCCGCCTCGACTGGCTGCTGCGGCGTCCGGCGGACATCCTGCTGGTGGAGCTGGGCGGCAACGACGGGCTCCGGGGGCTGCCCACCGAAGCCACGCGGACCAATCTCTCCGCCATCATCCGGAAGATCCGCGCCCGAAATCCCGACGCCTCCGTCGTGATCGCCGGCATGCAGATGCCCCCGAACATGGGCGAGGCGTACGGGACACGGTTCCGCGAGGTGTTCCCCGGGGTGGCGCGGGAGGAGAAGGCGCTCCTCATCCCATTCCTGCTGGAGGGCGTGGGCGGCATTCCGGAGCTGAATCAGCCCGACCAGATCCATCCCACCGCCGCCGGACACCAGGTCATCGCCAGCAATCTCTGGATCCACCTGGAACCGGTGATCCGGTCGGTGATCGCGGGCCCGACGACGCCGTGAGCTTCGAGGCTCCAGGAGGACGGGCGTCCTGGATGCCGAGGCCCCGGGCCCGAGCTTCCTGCGCCTTGCCCGGGGCGGATGGGCGCGGCAGGATGCACCCATGCGTTCCCTCCGATGGTCCTGGCTGGCCGTGCTGCTTCCCCTGACGGCTCTGGCGGTGGATGAGTATGAGCTCGGTCCCGACTCCACCACGCGCGCTCCGGGCGTGCCCGCGGGCCGGATCGAGTCCTTCAGCTTCGCGGACTCCAAGGTCTTCCCCGAGACCCGCCGTGCCGGGTGGGTGTACATCCCGGTCCAATACGATGCGTCGAAGCCGGCGTCGCTGATCGTCTTTCAGGATGGCCATGCCTATGTGTCCACCAACGGCCAGCAGCGTGTGCCGGTGGTGCTGGACAACCTGATCGCGCGGGGCGACCTGCCGCCGACCGTGGCGGTGTTCATCAATCCCGGGCACCGCGGCGACGACGGCCCGGCTGCGGATGGCTGGGGCAACCGCAATAACCGGAGCTTCGAGTACGACTCCCTCGGCGGCGCTTATGCCAAGTTCCTCATCGAGGAACTGCTTCCCTTCGTCACCAACCGATTTCAGCTCAATCTGTCCTCGGACCCCTCGCAGCGGGCCATCGCCGGCATGAGCAGCGGCGGCATCTGCGCCTTCACGGTGGCGTGGGAGCGTCCCGACCAGTTCGGCAAGGTGCTCTCGCAGATCGGCAGCTTCACCAACATCCGGGGCGGGCACGCCTATCCGGCCCTGATCCGGAAGACCGAGAGGAAGCCCATCCGGGTCTTCCTCCAGGACGGCAGCAACGACCTGAACAATCTCCACGGCAACTGGCCGCTGGCCAATCAGGAGATGGCCAGCGCGCTCGCGT
>JAFLEG010000657.1 GCA_017302195.1 Verrucomicrobiota bacterium | reverse complement strand
TCCGGCTCGTGCACGATGAGGACGCACCGCCCGGCGACGCGATGGAGGAGCGCGCGGACGTGATGCCCAAGACCAAAGCCGCAGAGTACGAGGACCGCGTCGTCCCCCAGTTCGACGCCTTGGGCCAGATCAGCTTTCCGTCGCTGATGATGGCGGCCAGCCCGTCGAGAGGCCCTGCACAAACGAGCGCGGCGAAGGAGGCATAGTAGTCGTACACCTTCCCGCCGGCTCCAGCTCCTTTGCCGCCTGCACCCATGGCTTACTTCTTTCCGGGGCGCTCGGCCGGAGCCTCGCGCGCCTCCTGTTCGATGATCCCCGTGATCCACTTCGCCGGGGCCTTGATTTCCCCCCATCCCCACGGGACCGGGGTGGCTTCCTGGTTGGACGACAACTCGCCCTCGTCCAGGTTCGCCGCCGAGGGGTCTTCTGCCGGAAGATTGGCGCCACCTTTAGGCATGGAGTCCTCCGGTGGGTCGCCAGCACGCCTTCCAGCGGGCCAGCCAGGTCGCGTCGAGAAGCGACGCGGTTCCCACGCCCATTCCCTCCAGGCAATGGACGAACTGATCGTCCCCGATCGCCACGCCAAGGTGATTGATGCAGTGACCGATCTCGAAGCCGAGCAGATCGCCCGCGGCCGGCACCAACACCACATCCCTCCGGCGGAACTCCGACCGCGAGTCCAGCCACGGGATGATCTCGCTCACCCGATTGAACCGTCCCCGGTTGATTCGCCCCGAGGGCACCCGCACATCGGGGGGGAGGATTCCCATCTCCACGTAGATGGCGGCAGCCAGCTTCTGGCAACTGACGCCGCCCTGCGGCCCCGGCACGCAGGCATTGGCGCTGAACGGCGTCCCAATCCAGGCAGCGACGATCTCCGCCAGGGGCCGGGGGTTCACTTCTTACCTCCTCCGACCGACTGGCTCAGTTTGACCAGGGACGGGTTGCTTGGAGGCACCTCCGGATGACCCCCGAAGTGGACGAAGTTGTTGAATTTGCCCCACGGATTGGTGGACGCGTGATAGGCCCGGCAGGTGGCGGGCATCAGATCGCAGCCGGGATACAGCACCACGGCCGCATTGTCTGCGGGCAGCGGGTCAAAGGCTTTGTGGAGGGTCAGCACCAAGGCTCCGCCCACGGGAGCCGTGCTGGTCAGAATCCACCGCCGCTGCCATGCCGCAGTTCCCGGCGCCCCAAACTCCGCCCAGCCATGGGCGAACCAGTCCGCGAAGTAGTCCGGGGTGGGACCGGTCGTCCGGGCCAGACCGTCAACTGCCAGGGTGATCGGGTAGGCGGCCGAGGGCGTTCCGTTCACCAGAGCCGTGTGCACCCAATCTGCCTTGGCGAGCCCGCAGCCGCCGGAGAACAAGGCATGGTTGCAGCCGGGACCGACCTCGAATCGCGGTGCCTGCTGGCTCATGAGACGGCCGCCGGGCGTCATCAACCCCGAGATCCGGTCACCCCGGAGCGCCGCCTTGTCCACCTCGCCCTGGGCCAGGATCTGGACGTTGGTGGCCACGCCACCGGACACGTCCGCGCTCATGATGGTGAGCTTGAGCGACACCTCCGCCCGCAGAGCGGCCAGCAGCACCAGCGGGTTGCCGGCAAAGACCAGGCTGCGCAGGTCAACCCGACCGCTGTCCAGGGCCAGTCCGTGCTGAATCGAGCCATGGCCCAGGTCGGCACTTACCCAGGTGTGCCCACCGTGGGTCACATTCGCTTCGTACGAGGTGAAGCGGTCGTCGAGT
Source organism: Verrucomicrobiota bacterium (assembly GCA_017302195.1). GTDB lineage: Bacteria > Verrucomicrobiota > Verrucomicrobiia > Limisphaerales > UBA9464 > UBA9464. The sequence goes on along the minus strand of JAFLEG010000657.1, from coordinate 1,438 downwards.
GTCGCGCCACCGTGGTCGCGCTCGAAGTGGTAGAGGAAGCACCGCTCAGGCAACTGCCCCAGTGTGGTTCCGACGGTTTCGTCAGCTCCAGGGGAGTACTCGGCGGCGACCTCCCGCACCGCCAGCGCCATCTCCGCCAGGTGGGTGTGGGTCCATTCCAAGTCCAGCCGTGGACGTTCAAGCCGAACCAGCAGGAGCGGAGAGACCAGGGTCCCGAGCGGCAGGTTCGTACCCACCGCTGCATTGAGAGTGACGCTCGAAGAGGTCTTGGCGGTGATCCGCCGGCCGACCACCTCAGTGCCGTGGATCATGGCGACGTGGTCCCCGGTCTCCACCGCGTTCGAGTCGCTCACCTGCAGGACCGTATCGGCAGCACCGACCGGAGCCGTGAGCCTCACCGCGGAAACCCATGCAGGCGCCCAGAAGGCTGATCCGCGACCGGCATGGTCGCGGAGGAAGGCCAGGCCCGTGGATGCCTGCACATCGCTGGCGAGCTGATAGTCCAACTGCTGCACCCTCGTGCTGGCCTGGGGGTAGAACTCTGCGGGGAGACGTCTGCGGAACCCCACCTGCTCCCGCTCCAGCCTCAACGTGATGTCCTCACGCAGGCCGTTGAAGTCCGGGGCGAGCGGCAGCAGGCGCGGGGCCGTGGCGTAGCCGGCAGGCGGCAGCGGTCCAGCCAAGACGCTGCCGGTAGTCGGCGCGAGGGCATACGCAGCAGGTCCGTCCTCCACCAAGACGACGGATAGGGAAGCCAGTGACGCGTTGATCCAGCGCGCTTCCGCCATGCTGCTGCGCTCTCCCAGGGTGCCCCAGATCACCGGCGCCCAGTGGTCCGCGTCCACCGGCCAGCCGGGCTCGACGGTCGTGTACAGCTCCCACTGGGACCAGTCGTCCTTCCACGCGAGCTTCAATCCACCTTGGATCGGAGCGCTCGCCCGCTCCGACCACCGCCGCTGGCCGGGCCAGAAGGGACAGAGTACCGGCTCGACGGTCACGTTCCGGATGCCCCCCACGAAGGAGCGCAGGGCAGCGTCTGACAGGAGCGCCGAGTACGACATCGTGGTGCGCAGTGCCGACGAGTACGGGCGACGGCCTTCCCGGTTGCTGAGGCTGACGGAACGGTCCAGCAGCAGCGCGTGGGATGTCCGCACCTTGGCACTCCAGTCTGGGGGAGCCTGCACGAGCCAGACCGACTGACCGTCCCATGTGGTTGCCACGATCATGAGTACTTCCCCACCTCCTGTCGGACCAGATCGGCCAGGAATCGGGAACCCTCCTGAGATTCGAGCCAGGTCTTGGCCAGTTCCTTGCCACCGAACATCCCGATGTTGACCTGCGTGGGTCCAGGGCCGCCCGGCAGTTCGCCGGTTTGGTTGGCTGAGGCCAGCGCGGCCGGCCCAATGGACTCGGTGGCCGCCGCGTTCATCACGAACTC
>JAFLEG010000656.1 GCA_017302195.1 Verrucomicrobiota bacterium | reverse complement strand
AAACTCCGGATCGGTCATGATGGTGGCCGGATTGGAGTTCACCAGGATCACGCGGTAGCCCTCCTCCTTGAGGGCCTTGCAGGCCTGCGTGCCCGAATAGTCAAACTCGCAGGCCTGGCCGATGATGATCGGGCCGGCCCCAATGATCAGGACGGAATGGATGTCGGTGCGCTTCGGCATCGGAAAACGTCGTTAAAACGGCCGGGATGAAACACGCTGCCACGGCGTGAAGCGACGGATATTTTTGCCGTCGGAGGCTGTGCAGGGCATCCCCCGCTGGCCGGCGGAGGCATGGGCACGCCGGAAGGGGCCCGAGTTGGAGCCTCCCACGGGTCCCGTCCCGTGTCCCCGGACGTCCTAGCCCGGATATTTCACACTCTTTCTGCTGCGGCTGGCTGCAAGCCCGTCTGGCGGCGTTGGCCTCGCGTTCCTCACCGGACAGTATGTCCCCATACAGCCCGCCTCGGAATCGCCTCGGCCGCCTTGCCAGACGGGCTTTCGCTGCGCCTCGCGACGAAAGCGTGTGAAACATCCGGGCTTGTCACGGCCCGGAGGGACATCGTTTTTGTCGCCGACAGCGGTGACACCGCCGTCGTCGAGGCCGGCCCCGAGTTCAAGGTGTTGTCCCGGAATCCGCTCGGGGAAAAGACCCAGGCCTCGCCCGCACTGGCGGACGGCCGGTTCTATATCCGCACGGAGCAGCATCTGTACTCCTTCCTCGGATTCTCAGCTCCATTGAAGGCGTTCCCAACGGCAACCCATGGCCCGAGGTGGGGCCCGGGAGGACGAGAATGGCTCCATTCCTGCAGGCCAGCGCCTCCGTGATGAACCTGAGCGCCCTGTTTGCTGCGATGATCACGGTGGAATCCGCTGGAAATGATGCCGCAATCGGGGATCAGAAGCGCGCCCGAGGTGCGCTTCAAATCCATGCCTGCGTGGTACATGACGTGAACCGGATCGCCGGGACGCGTTTCACCCACCGCGACGCCCACCGGCGCGACGTGGCCCTGTGGATGGCGACCACCTACCTGGGCCACTATGGCAATCCTCAGCGGCTGGGGCATGCCCCCACGGCCGAGGACTACGCCCGAATCTGGGTCGGCGGACCGACCGGTCCCAAGCGGGCCTCGACGCTCCGTTATTGGAAGCGGGTGGAGCGGCAGCTTCGAAAACAGTCTGGAGGCCAGCAAATTGCGCTTCGATAAGGGGCGGTGGCAGACTGGAAAGGCGCCGGAACTCCGTCGGTCACCGGCATGTATCCTGCGCTGGCGGGATCATGAGTTTTATGGTGTCCCGCCCGGGATTGGGACTGATCGCCCTGATTGCTGCCCTTTTTTGTGGGTGTCACACCCCGGCGCGGCATCGGTCAGACGAGCGTCATGCAGAACGCACGATTCGCAGCAATGCATATAGCCTGCTGTACCAGTTGTTGAGTCAGCAGAAGAACGTCGGGCTGCTTCTGGTCATCAAGAGCGAGGGGGACCGCATCAACGCGGTGGTCCGCGAGATCGCCAGGGACTCCACTCGGGGTGCCCGGCTGATCGAGGAGTTTGCGGCGGAGGACGAAACCCTCCTGCTCGACGACACCTGGCTGCCGCCTGCGGAATCGGCGGCACGGGAGGTTTTGGCGGATGCCATGCGGCGCGATCTGCTGCGGGAGAACGGAAAGTCGTTTGAGTTTCACCTGTTGATCGCACAGTCGCAGGCGCTCCCGTACGCCGCGGCACTGGCCGAGGTGGCGGCCGGTCATGAGAGCCGTCCATCCCGTGCGAATGCGCTTAGGGAACTGGGCGCAGGCATGCGTCAGCACCATCAGGAAGTCCTCACGCTGCTGCAGTCGGCAGGGCGATAACCCCTCCCGCTGCAACACCGCTTGGAGCTTCAATCCTCCGACTGGGGAGGCTCGGGGGGCGGGTGCTGCACCAGGGGTTGTTCGGTGGCGGCGGCGCGGTCCCGCCGTTCCAGGATGGCCTCAGCCTTCAGCCAATCCTCCACCGCATCCCCTTCCTTTCCCTCGCGAACTTCGTACACATGGGACGCGATTTCAGCGATTTCCTCATGGCGGTCTTCACCGCTGCTGCCGGTGGCTTTCGTTTGATCGTCCATGCCGATCTCCCCAGCGAATCGCATGCCAGGAACCGACAACTCCGTGACTACAGAGGCAGGTGTCTCAGCGACGTTTGGCGCATCAATGGGCGCGCCAGCGAGGGGCGCTGGGCAGACCTCCTCCCTGCGCCTGGCATTCCTCCGTCAACGCAGCGCAATTCACCGGCAACAATTCGCCGCCGACCTTTGGCAACCGCCCGGAAGCCTGCGGGGGCTGGCGTGGTCCAGCATGGGGAATGCAGTACCGACCTTTGTCCCTTCCTCTCAGCCTGGTTGCCTTGACCACGGGCGCAACACTCCTGGCCTCACAAGACGGATTCGTGACCCCCTCGTGGCGCGGGTCCGCCGGTTCGGAGTACCAGAGCTGGGAGATCTTTTCCGTGGCCACCGACGACGGGGTCGGCAACCGGCCGGATCAGCCCGGCAGCATCGCCTCGGCGACCCTCACCCAGCATTCGACCGATGCCTTCCTGACCGGCTCGGGCAACATCTATAATCCCGCCGGGGTCAGCTCGTTCACCGTGCGCGACTCGGTGACCGAGCCCGTGGGGTCGGTGGCGTTTCAGGCGCGCACGCTGGGGTCGGAACTGGACTACTCCACCGTCCGACTCTCCTATGACCTCGGGGCTGGCACCCAGTTCCTGACCGCGACCCGGATCGAGAACGATCGTGGGACGATCCTGGGCGCGAGCGTGTCGTCGCTCTGGGAGTGGAACCTGACCGGACTCGGGGTGTCCTCCTATGAGATCCACTTCACCGCCGGAGGCACCAGTCTCAGCTTTGATTCGGCGACGCTCGACACCCGGGCCGCAGGCGCGGTTCCGGAACCCTCCACCTGGGCGCTGATGCTGGTGGGCTCCCTGGGGCTCGGCGTCGTGATCCGGAGGAGCCGGCGTGCTTAAGCGTGCGTTCTGGCTTCTGCCGTGGTTTTGGGTTCTGACGGCGACGGCCAGCGGGTTTCAGGCGGCGTTTGAGCAGCCGTCCGGCGACCGCTGGATGTATCCGCACAATGCCACTCCCGGGCTGCGCCCCGCGGCCTCGGTGTTTGCCACCTGGGGCGACGAGTCCGGAGTGGACACCCGCCACGGCCAG
>JAFLEG010000655.1 GCA_017302195.1 Verrucomicrobiota bacterium | reverse complement strand
AACAATCTGGCCAACGTGTATGCGCACATCGGTCCGGTGGAGAAATCCTTCCCCTACTACGAGGAGGCGATCCGGCTCAATCCGAACGAGCCGGTGTACCTGCACAACTTCGGCACGCTGGTCTTCATGTTCCGCCGCGACGCCACCAACCACTTCCGGTGCGACGAGCAGACGGTCTTCAACAAGGCCTTCGATCTCTACCAGAAGGCCATCGCCCTCGATCCGCACAACTTCCAGCTCGCGGCCGACGTGGCGCAGACCTACTACGGCTGGCGGCTCCCCACCGGCGGCACCGCCGAGGAACGCCGGTCGGCGGAACGGAATCTCCAGGACACCGCGCTCCGCGCCTGGACCAACGCCCTGGCCATCGCGCCCACGGAGGCGGAACGGGAGGGCGTGGCGCTCCATTTCGCCCGCTGGAACCTCCGCGCGGGCCGCTATGCCGAGGCCCGGACGAACCTGGCCGGCATCACCAACGAGATGCATGCCGTGGTGCGGGACCGCCTCCTGCGCTCCCTCGCCGAGCGCGACCCCGCACCGTGAGGCATCGGAGGCGCGGGCATCTGCGCTGCGCCCCGTCACCGCAGTCCCGGGCTGCCAATGCCGGATCGCCGGAATGTCGTTTTCCCGCGGGCCGATTTCCCCATGATCCGGAGCATGAACTTCCCGCGAATGGCCGCCCTCCGGACGCCCGATGACCTGCAGCGGCGCCTCGATGCATGCGGACTCCGTCTCCCGATGGGCGATCCGGCCCGCTGCCCGCATCTGGCGGCGCCGGTGCCCGCGGGCACGGGAGTGCCCAAACCCCTGGGCAACCGCTTCGCCATCCTGCCCATGGAGGGCTGGGACGCCACCGGCGACGGACGCCCCACCGACCTGGTGCGTCGTCGCTGGCAGCGCTTTGGACAGAGTGGCGCCAAGCTGATCTGGGGCGGCGAGGCGGTGGCGGTCCGACGGGACGGACGCGCCAATCCCCGCCAGTTGATCCTGACCGAGGAGAACCGCTCCGAGATTGGCGGACTGCGGGAGATCCTGTTGGCGGAGCACGCGCAGCACGGCAGCACCGGGGACCTGGTAATCGGACTTCAATTGACCCACAGCGGACGCTGGTCCCGCCCCAACGACAGCCGGCGCCCCGAGCCCCGCATCGCCTACCGTCACCCTCTGCTGGACGCCCGGGTCCCGGGAACCGATGACCGGTCGGTGTTCTCCGACGACGAGGTCGCGGCGCTGGTGGCGGACTTCATCCGGGCCGCGCGCCGCGCCCACGAGGCCGGATTTGATTTCGTGGATGTGAAGCACTGCCACGGCTACCTCGGACATGAGTTCCTGAGCGCCGTGAACCGTCCGGGGCCCTACGGCGGTTCCCTGGAAAACCGCACCCGGTTCCTGCGCCAGATCATCGAAGGCATCCGGACCGAGGTGCCGGGACTCGCCATCGGGGTCCGGCTCAGCCTGTTCGACCAACTGCCGTTCCGGAAGGGTCCGGACGGCGCCGGCGTGCCCGAGCCATGGACCGGACCCTATCCGTTCGCCTTTGGCGGGGACCCGCTGGATCCGGCGCGGATCGCCTGGGAGGAACCCTTCACACTGCTCCGCTGGCTGCGGGAGTGGGGCGTCCGCCTGATCTGCCTCACCGCCGCCAGCCCCTACTACAATCCGCATCTGCAGCGACCCGCAGCCGTGCCGCCCAGCGACGGGTATCTGCCGCCTGAGGATCCCCTGACCGGGGTGGTCCGCCAGATCCAGGCGGTGGCCCGGGTGAAGCAGGAGTTCCCCGATCTGGTGGTGGTGGGATCGGCCTACAGCTATCTGCAGGAATGGCTGGCTCCGGTGGGAGAAGCGCTGGTGGCGGCGGGCGCGGTGGACTGCATCGGACTCGGCCGCACCGTGCTGAGCTACCCGGACCTGCCTCGGGACGTGCTCGCCGGGCGTCCGATCCAGCGCAAGCTGGTTTGCCGCACCTTCAGCGACTGCACCACCGGTCCGCGCAACGGCCTGGTCAGCGGTTGCTATCCCCTCGACGACTTCTACCGGCAGCATCCGGACGCCACCGCGCTCAAGGCCCTGACGACGACGCCCCGGCCCGCTTCCTAACCCCGCTGGGGCGTGTTCCACCGCGACCCCATATGGATCCGCTGCGCTGGTGGACACATAGCGTGGATCGTGGGAAGCCCATCGCGCAGCGCTCACCCTCCATCGGCTAGTTCCCCTCAAACCCGAATGAGGCCTTGGGAAACGAAGAAGAGGGAATAGCCAATAGCAGATCTATCGCCTCACCCGCCCGTGAAGGAAGGACCGCGCGAGTGCCATCTGCTGGAGCACTGACCGTTCAACACCCGCGAGGTGGTTTCAAAGACAATGCCATGGAATCGCGGTGATCCGATCGTGGAGTTGCATCGGACGACGACAGCGGCAGACGATGAATCCCCGCCTCGATTTCTTGCGGTTCTCGTCGAGAAAGCCCAGCAGGTGCCGCGCATCGCTGACCGTCGGATTCTCGGTCCACTTCACTTCCACCGGTGTCAACTCATCCCCGTGCTCGACAATGTAGTCCACCTCCGCGCCAGCGTAGGTGCGGAGGTAGTGCAGGCTTCCAGTGCCGAGGTACTGAAGCCGACGCCAGAGCTCGAGTCCCACCCATTGTTCGAAAAACGGCCCCGGACTGACCCGGACCGCATCGGTCGAAGGGCGCACTCCGGCGGCAGCATGGCGGACCCCGAGATCGAACAGCAGAAACCTTCCGGCGCTCATGAGGTTCTTCCGCGGGCTTCCCGACCAGGCCGGCACCGGAACGCCGATGAACATGTCTTCGAGCAGTTGATAGTGGCTTTTCACGGTGGGAACCGACAAGCCGCTCTCCTGCGCAATGGCGGAATAGTTGACGATTTGTCCGGACTCCCGAGCCGCCAGGCGCAGGAACCGCAGAAAGGCGCCCCAGTCCTTCACCATGGCCTCCCGGCGCATCTCTTCCTCCAAGTGCACGACAGCGAAGGCGCGCAGGAGCTCCGCCCGGTCCGCCGGGTCCGCCGTCACCACTCCCGGCAACGCACCCCAGGCCAGTCGCTCCTCCAATGTCCATTCGGGAACGGGATTCCCCGGCTGGCCGGGCTCGGGCCATGGAATCGGCAGCGGCGACTCGGCATCGGAATTGGCGGATTCCGCCGGCGGATGTTCCGGCAGAATCAAGGGCATGAGCCGG
>JAFLEG010000654.1 GCA_017302195.1 Verrucomicrobiota bacterium | reverse complement strand
TTCCTCCGCACGGATGATCCCGGCCAGGAGCCAGGAACCGGGGATTCCGTCATCGGTGAAGGACTGGAGGGGCAGCGGTTGGAGGAAGACCACCTGGGAGCGTCCGGCCAGCGAACAGGCCGCGCGGGTGGGCGTGACCACCTCCCCCAGGGCCAGCGGATTGGTCAGCACGGAGGAGGGGTCGGGACGCAGCATGGGCTGCAGGGCCGGCAACCGGTCCAGCCGCAGCAGGCCGCGTCCGATGGGAGACAGCACGTCGCGACGGGTGGAAACCAGCAGCACCTCGTCGAATTCGTGGCGGGCCAGGATGGGGGCGATCAGTTCCCCAAGGTCCGCGGTCACCGTCCCGCGGGCCGCGAGCGCGTTGGCATGGAGGGCGAAGTCGCAGCGGAGCAACCGGGAGGGTCCGGGTGGCCCGACGCGGATCCGGAGCGTGTTGGTGACCTGTCCGGGAGCGTCGGTGATGTCGAAGGCGTTCGGATCCGAAACGAGCCGCGGCACAAAGGCCGCCACGCCGGTGCGGAACGCGTTCCGGGCCTCCCGGGGCACCACCCCGGGTTCGAGGGCGCTGTGCGAGAGGGCCGCCTCGGCGGCGTTCACCACGCAGTTGGTCAGAATCTCCATCTTGGCCGTCAACTGGACGCCCATCTCGTCCAGATGACGGAACAACCGCTGATCCTGCGCGTCGCGCCGGGCGGGCAGGTAGCGATAGAAGTAGAAGCCGAGGCCCAGCAGCAGCAGGCCCAATCCCACCAGGGTCGGCTGCAGGGTGCGGGCGATTCGACTGAGCTTGTCCATTCCGGGGTCGCGGCGGGGCCGGGGCTCGCGGGAGCATTCAGACCCTTCCCGGAAAGCCGACGGGATGCAATCCGCTTGCGTCCGGTTCGCGGCGGCGGAGAACGTGGGGCCGTGCCGCGTGTGAAGACGAATGTTCCCGAGGAGCCCCGAATCCGCTCCGGGGAACTGACCGGACTGATCCTGATCGGGTTCGCCGTCGCCCTGGGGCTGGCGCTGTTTTCCTACGACCGCAGCGACCTGCCCGCCAACGCCTCGCCTCCCAATGCGCTGATCCAGAACGCGCTGGGCCGCGCCGGCGCCGCGGTCGCGGACCGCCTGATCTTCGGCCTGGGGGCGGCGTCCTACCTGCTTCCGGTGCTCCTGATCGGTTTTGGCTGCGCCAGCTTTGTTCCCGCGCTGGCCTACCTGCGCCGCGGATGGCGGGCGCCGCTGGCGGCGGTGGGCCTGATCGTTTCCTGCGCGGGCATGCTGGATCTCTTCAGCGGCGACCTGCCGCCCCTGGGCACCCGCGGGAGCGCGCCCAGCGCCGGCGGTCTGGTGGGGTCCCAGCTCAACTCGGCGCTGGTGGTCTATTTCCTGAACCGCACCGGCGCCAAGCTGGTGTACGCCGCGCTGTATCTCGGCAGCCTGGTGCTGCTCACCGACTTCATGCTGGTCGCCCTGGTGCGCCGGCTGTTTGTCCGTCCGCCCCGCACCGAGGAGGAACGCCTGGCCGCCGAACAGGCAGCGCTGGAGAAGCAGGCACGGCGGCTGGCGCGCGAGGCACGGCGACTGGAGGAACAGGCGGCTGGCGGCGAAGCGGAGACCCAGGGGCGGACGGCGGCTCCCCGTCCCGCGCCTGCGGACGATCTCCCGACCGCCGCCAGCGGCCTGGGTGCCGATCTCCAGCCGGTGCCGGAACCGAAGTTTCAGGACAACAGCCTCTCCCCGCTGCCCGGGGCGATGGCCACCGAGGGCACCCGGATCTCCGCGGCCGAAGTCGCCCGGACACTGCCCGCGGGCTCCGCCTCTTCCAAGGCGCCCCCCGCTGCCACCGGCGAGCCGGCCGTGGTCGAAGCCTCCGCAGACTCGCCCGCCGCCGACGCACGGGAGGAGTCAGAATCCGGCGCCGACGCTTCGGACGACGAACCGCTGCCGGCGCTGCCCGCCCCGCGTGGACGTCTCCAGGTGCGGCGGAACAAGCCCATCACCGTGGCCACCACGCCGCTGATCGGGGACTATCAACTGCCCTCCCTGGACCTGCTCCATCTGCCCGACCACACCGTCCGGCCCACCGAGACCAAGGAGGAGCTGATGGCAAACTCGCGGCTCATGGTGCAGACCCTGGCCCAGTTCGGCATCGAGGTGGCGCCGGGGGACATCACCCGTGGACCGACCATCACCCGCTACGAGTTGCATCCCGCGCCCGGGGTCAAGCTGGAGAAGATCGTCGGGCTCACCAACAACATCACCGCCGCCCTCAAGGCGGAACGCATCCACATCCTGGCCCCGGTGCCGGGCAAATCGTCCGTGGGCATCGAGGTGCCCAATGCGGTCAAGACCAAGGTCATCATGCGCGACCTGCTGGAGTCCCAGGAATGGGCCAACTCCAAGGCGCGCATCCCGCTGGCCCTGGGCAAGGACGTCTATGGCCAGCCCGTCATCGCCGATCTGGCCGACATGCCGCACGTGCTCATCGCGGGCAGCACCGGCTCCGGAAAGTCGGTGTGCATCAACACCATCATCGCGTCGCTGCTCTACCGCTTCGGACCCGATCAGCTCCGCTTCGTGATGATTGATCCCAAGGTGGTGGAGCTCCAGCAGTACAACGCCCTGCCCCACCTGGTGGTCCCGGTGGTCACCGATCCCAAGAAGGTGATCCTGGCCCTGCGCTGGGTGGTGAACGAGATGGAGAAGCGCTACCAGATCTTTGCCAAGGTCGGGGTGCGGAACATCAAGGCCTTCAATGAGCGTCCCAAGGGCGCGCCCGTGGTGGACAAGCAGCCCGAGCTGCCGCTGCTGCAGAAGAAGGAGAAGATCGAGCCTGGCGCCGAGGGATTTGCGGTCGAGGTGGACGAGGAGATCGTGGTGCCGCGTGACGAGGACATCGTCATTCCCGACAAGCTCAGCTACATCGTCGTGATCATTGACGAACTGGCGGACCTGATGATGGTGGCGCCGGCGGACGTCGAGATGGCGATCGCCCGCATCACCCAGATGGCCCGCGCGGCGGGCATCCACTGCATCGTGGCCACCCAGCGGCCGTCCGTGGACGTCATCACCGGCGTGATCAAGGCCAACATCCCCGCGCGCATCGCCTTCCAGGTGGCGGCCAAGGTGGATTCGCGGACGATCCTGGACCAGATGGGCGCCGACAAACTGCTCGGCAAGGGCGACATGCTCTATCTGCCGCCGGGCAGCGGACGCCTCCTG
>JAFLEG010000653.1 GCA_017302195.1 Verrucomicrobiota bacterium | reverse complement strand
ATCATCATCCGCGCAGGTGGCGGTGATTTCGAGGCAGTCAGGCAGGGTGGCGCGTCTGACGAGCAGGGAGTGGTAGCGGGTGGCCTCGAAGGGTTCCGGCATGCCTTTGAAGACGGACGTGCCGTTGTGATGGATCATGGAGGTCTTGCCATGCATCAAGCGGCCCGCGCGCACGACCTCCCCGCCGAAAACATGCCCGATGGCCTGGTGGCCGAGGCAGACGCCGAGCAGGGGCGTGCTTCTGCCAAAGCGCTCGATCACCGAGCAACTGATGCCCGCCTCCTTCGGCGTGCAGGGACCGGGTGAGATGCAAATATGGTCCGGCCTGAGTTTGGCAATTTCCTCCAGCGTAACCTGGTCATTACGGCGGATCTCCATGACCGCACCCATCTCGCCGAAATACTGGACGAGGTTATAGGTGAAGGAGTCGTAGTTGTCGATGATGAGCAGCATGGTGCCGGCGTGCCAAAGTCAGGGGTTCAGGTTTCCTAGAAGCCGCGCACGCTGAGCAGGGTGTCGAGCTCGCGCTGGAAGGCCGGAATGTCGGCTTGGGGAGGCTGGTAGCCCGGAGCAGGTCCGCGCATGCCGAAACGGCCCATCTGGTCCATGAACCACACCACCGTGTTCCCATCACTGAAAGTGGCCTTGCCGCTGATGAGCGCGCCCGCGAGCGGGATTTCGTCCACGGTGACCTTGAGTTCACCCGCAGGAGCGTCCCCGGCCGCCGGTTGCTCGAACTCGCTGTCCTGAAACTCGCCGGACTCGGGGGAGGGCGGAGGAGGCTCGGGCTTCTTGTCCTCCTCGGGCGGCTTCTCACGCGGCTTGTCCTGCAGCTTGACGCCAAGTTCCAGAAGGAGCAGGCGCACCTCCATGTAGGTGAGGGTGATGCCAAAGTCAGCACGGAGCCGGTCCTGGATCTGGTTCAAATTGGCTCCATCGGCAGCCCATGCGGCGATTTGCTGACGTTGTTCGGGGGTGAGGCTGGACATGAGGGATGCGGGATGCGGGCCGGGATCAGCCCTTCATCTTGTCGGTGATGATGCGGGCCAGTTCGGAGGCCTTGGCGCTGAGTTTGCCGATTTCTTCCTGGGTGAGGGCCTTGCCCTCAGGCGCGTCCACCATGGGCATCATCTGCTCGATGCCCTTGCGCAGATCGACAAGGTTTTGATTCTTCAAAAGGGACGGATGCAGGCTGTCCATGCTGCTGAGGTAGTATTCGACGATGTCCCGCCGGGTGAGCTGGCGGGTCTTCTCCTCGGAGTAATCCATGGCGATGGCCTTGGTTGAGATTTCCAGGGCGCGCAGCCAGCCGCCGAGGCTGATCAGGTGGGCGATGTCCACATCCCGCAGCATGACCATCTCCGCCTCCACGTCCGCCTGCGTACGGGCCAGTTCCTCTTTCAGATCATCCCACTCGCCACGCAAGCTGTGCTCAAAGAGGCTCTGCGTGTGCTTGTTCATGCGGCCGCCGGCTCCGAGTGCCTTGCCGTATTTGATCATCGCGCGGCCCACGAACTCCATCTCGTCCACCTTCTCCGTCTGCACGATGAGGAAACCGTCCGCGATGAGCGTGCCGAGGCCGAGGGAGACGATCACGCGGTCCGCAGGCGTCTTGTCCGTGAAGGGGCGCTTCAGCTCGTCGTACTTGAGCTTCCCCACCTTGTTGAGCATGTCGAAAAGTTTACGGATCGAGGGCGTGGTGAACTCGTTCACGCCAAACTCCTCCCGCACATGCTCATCACCCAGCACATCCTCCGGGATGGGGGCCCTCCCACCAGGCGGCGGCGGCGTGGGCGGCGCCTCCTGGCCGGACAGCGTCCAGGCCACCAGGATGGTGGCAAGGGCGGCGACAATCAGGTTTCGGGCTTGGGGGCCGGGATTCATGCGACCGATGATACGGGGGTGGTCCAGGATTTCCAGCGGCAGGTCTGGAAAAGTCATTCGGAGGATCAAAACACCCTCGAATGCCAAAGTTCGCGACAGGAGCGCCCCTCCAAGCGTAAAATCAAGTGTCATGACGCGCCTCCTGCCCTGCCTCCTGCTCTTGTCCTGCCTCGCTGCCCGCGCGGAAGAGGCCCCGCCCGGCCTTACCGAGTATCTGGGCCGCCAGATCGCCATGACCATGCACTGGAAGGGCGCGGAGTGGCTGATGCGCCGCGTGCGGGAGCAGGAGGAGTCCCCCACGCTCATGCGCAGGCAGCTGGACGTGAAACCCGGCATGACCATCTGCGACATGGGATGCGGCAACGGCTTTCATACCCTGCCGCTGGCTGCCGCCGTGGGTGAAAAGGGCAAAATCTACGCCGTCGATGTGCAGCCGGAGATGATCGAGATGCTGCGCGCGAATCTGGAGCGCAAGGGCGTCAAAAACGTCGAGCCCATCAACGGCCGCTTCCACGATCCGAGATGAACCTCGAACGTGGTGATCGGCCGTTCCAGCCAGTTCGACTGCCGACGTCGCTCGAGCCAGTTCCGGTCGTGCCAGTTGAACCCGCCGAGGTCCGTAACGACCGACCCCGATTTCGGACGCAGTTCCCCGGCGAAGGCGAACGGGTCGGCCTTTTGTTCGAGTTGTCCCCAGGCGTTCTTGATCCCGTATTTGTAGACGGTGCCCGTCCCCAGTCCCGGAACGAACCCTGTCCAGTGACCATCCTCGACGCAGTGCAGGTGGGTCTCACCATGCTTCCACCCATTCGCGTCGCACAGCACGCAGACTTCCTGCGCGTTGGGCGCCCAGACGGCGAACCGCGTTCCGGAGACCCCGTCAACAACGTCGGGATGCGCCCCCAACCGCGTATAGAGGAGGCAGTGATGGCCATTCCGCAACTGGTTCAAGTCGGCGTCCGGCAGAAGAGGGCGAGGGCGGGTGGCGGTCATTGAGCGGAGGGGGAAATGGGGACCGACCGTTTTGGTCAGCTCCGGACGCAAAGTGGTTTTGGAATGCATTTCAGCGTGCCCTTCCGCCTGTCGTCAATTCCGTGACTTTCTCCCGGCCAACCTGACCAGGAACAACTGCGATGAGCGCCGCTTTGACGGCAGGAAGCACACGGCTTCCCTGATCGTCAAACTCCCAGGGGCAGGTACTCAGGGTGCTGCCCCCTACGGATTTCCATAAACGCTGACAGACATTCGGGATGAATCCGGTCGACAGCGACCGCAATCTTCCGGGGAGCTGCTTTCGTGTGGGGA
>JAFLEG010000652.1 GCA_017302195.1 Verrucomicrobiota bacterium | reverse complement strand
GACATGCAGATGCCGGAACTGGACGGCCTCAGCGCCACCGCTCAACTTCGGGAGTACGAGCGGGCGAAGGGGCTTGCGCCGACCCCTGTGGTGATGCTCACCGCCAACGCTCTGGATGAGCATGTCCGGGCCAGTCACGACGCCGGGGCCGACCGCCACCTGGCCAAACCGATCCGCGCGGCGGTCCTGCTGGACACCATCGTCGAACTTATGGCCACCCGATCTGCTGCACCGGACCAGCCCCTGGCCCAGGCCGACCAGGCTTAGGGCTGAGCCAGGCTCTCGATATAGGCGGTCAGGCTGCGGATATCCTCGCGGCTGATCGGCTGGGGCGGCATCTCATAGTGGCCCTGCTTGGCGATCTCGCTCAGACGGTCTTCCAGGCTGATCTCATTGTAGCGCCCGGCGATGACGACAAAGCGCGGCGCCCCGGCGTTGCGGCTGTCCTCGCCGGTCGCCACGCCGTGGCAGCGGGCGCAGGTGTCATGCGCAATGGCCTGGCCCCGCTGCAGGGCAGGGTCCGGCGGTCCGGCCAGGGCGGGAAGGGCGCACCCCGCGACGAAGGCGAAGGCGAGAACGGTCAGGCGAGAGCGCATGGGCGCCTCCAGGCTGCAAGACAACAAAACTACACCCCGCACCTTGCGCGGGGCATGACCCACATCAACCGGCCTATCGCTTCGCCGCCAGGATATCGCCCAGCCGATCCGGCGCGCCGGCCACCCGCTCGAAGCGCGGATAGCGCAGGCCGTCATGGTACGGGATGGCTGTGACACGGTAGCGATCCCCCGACTTGATGATCAGCTCCAGGGGCGCGGCGGAGCCCTTGGCCGCCGTGACCGCCGCCTTCAGGCGATCCCCGTCAAAGGCGACGCCATTCACAGCGACGATCTTCTCGCCATCGATCAGCCCGGCCTTGAACGCCGGTCCGTCCCATTGCACCGCCGTGACCTCGCCCTCCCGATTGACGCTCACCCCTAAGGAGAAGGTCAGGTCCGTGATCTTGCGGCGCGTCTCATTGCCGATGAAGTAGGCGGTGGGCTTTTCGGCATAGACCAGCCGGTAGCCGCCCCGCGCCACCCCATCCAGCGGCGCACCCGGACCGTGGCTGGCCAGGCGGGTCTTCAGGAATCCGCTCCAGTCATAGGGCTGCACTGCATTCAGGGTCGCGACCACGTCCTCGAACCGATAGGTCAGCTGGCCCCAATCCCCATCATTCACCCCGAAGAAGGCACGGGCGAAATCGTCCAGGGACTTCTTCCCCCCCGACAGCTCGCGGATCAGGGTGTCGGCGTCCAGCCAGATCAGCAGGCCTTCCGAGTAATAGTCCTCGCTGCGCTGCCAGCTGGTCCAGGGCAAGGGACGGCGCGCGGCGATGATCGGGTCATTGGTGGTGTCGCTCATCTGGCGCCAGGCGCGCCCGACCCGGTAGTCATAGGTGGCCGCCGTCAGGGCCAGGCCATCGAGCGCATCCTGGCGCGACAAGAGTCCGGAGCGGGCCGACAGCACCTGGCCCCAATACTGGGTCTGGCCCTCATAGACCCACAGCAGGCTGTCCCGCATCGGCGTCGTGAAGTCCGGAGTCCATAGGTCGGCCGGTCGACGGTACTTGCCGTTCCAGGAGTGGGTGTATTCGTGCGGCAGCAGTTCCCTGGCCGACGGGACCCGATCCCAATCCAGGAAGTAGCGGGGCAGGGTGCCGTTCTCGCTCGACCTCTGGTGCTCGACGCCGATGCCGCCCAGACGGTCGCTCAGGGCGAGCAGGAAATCGTAATGGTCATAATGTCGCGCCCCGAACAGCCGGTCGGCCTGGGCCACCACGGCCCGGTGCAGGGCGATCTGCTGCGGTGAAGCCTCCAACAGCTCCGGATCATCGGCGAAGACGTTCAGGGTCACGCGCGACCGGCCGCCCGGATCGAGGTCGATCTTGCGCCCCCACCGGCCGGCGAACATCGGCGAATCCACCAGAGTGTCGAAGCCGACGGGCTTGAAGGTGACCACGCCGTCCTTGACGCTCTCGGTCTCCAGGGCCACGCCGTAGGTCCAATTCTCCGGCAGGCGAATGCTCGGCTGGATCCGGATCTGGCGCGTGAAATAGCCGGCCGGGTACAAGGCCATGTTGTTCCACTGCACATTCATCATCTCCGGCGTGACGACGATGCGGCCCTGGTCCCCGGCGGTCGGCGAAAGATACTGGAACTCCAGGTCCAGGCGCTCAGCGCCCGCGGGGACGAACACGTGGAAGGCGCCCATCTCCACCGGATCGCGGCTCCACTCCAGCCGCTGACCGCCGGCCGTGATGATCAGCCCCGCCAGGGCGTGCAGTTCCCCGGCCGCCCAGTGCTTGCCCGGCAGCCAACGGGGAAACAGCAGCGTCATGGGGCCCGGCCCCGACACCGGAATCTGTTGTCGGACCTTGAAGATCCGACGATCGAGGTCCGTGGCGTCCACCGACAAGGTCAGGAGCCCCGGATAGGGCGTATCCCGCGCCGCCGGGATCTGAGCCGGGAAGGGGAGCGGGCTGGGGGCGGACTGTACGGCGCCGGACTGGGCGAAAGCAGAATGGGCCAGGGCGAGACTGGACGACAGGCAGATCGCCGCCGCGAGCAGGACGCGTTTCAATTGAGCGTTTCCCGAATGGAGCGACATTAATGCGTCGCGATTTTGTTACAGGAATTACGCGGGCCTCGTTCAGGTGTCGATCAAAGGTTCAACAAACCTAGTTCTTCGTCATGCTCTTGGCGTAGCTTGAGCTTTCCGCGTAGGGTCGATTTGGCTATGTGCGGAGCGATTCACGCGGGTTTGCGTTTCGCTGTGCGCTTTGAGTGGCTTGGGGCAGGAGAGAACATATGAGTGGCCTTGCCGCCGCCGGCAGCGAGACGCCGAAGCTCAAGGCGCGTTCGGAACAGTTGGGCATTGACCTGCCTGCGTTTGAAGCATGCCCGACGGTGTTCTGGGACGTGTTCGGCGCGGCCGGGCATCCGGTGCGGGCGACGGTGTCGGACATGGGCCCGCTCCTGCTGGCCCGCCTGCTGAACCTCAACGACACGCAGGCCGGCGTGCTGCAACTGGTGTTCAAGATCGCCGACGACAATGGCTTGCTCTTGCTCGACATGAAGGACCTGCGTGCGATGGTTCAGCACGTGGGGGAGAATGCCAAGCAGTTCACCACCGAGTACGGCAATGTGTCCGCCGCCTCGATCGGTGCGATCCAGCGCGGTTTGCT
>JAFLEG010000651.1 GCA_017302195.1 Verrucomicrobiota bacterium | reverse complement strand
GGCGAGCCGGGAAGGGCCGTGACGATCCACCGGGCCAGCAGGAAGTTCAGCAGCGCGCTGAACAGGAACGCGGAGGCCAGGATCCACGAGGCATTGCGCAGCAGCGCGTCGAACCCCGGGACCGCCTGGCGCTCGACCAGGCGGCGTCCGATGCGCTCGGTGTCCAGCACCTGGTCATTGTAGATCAGCGTCCGAACCAGCGGCTGCCGCGTCCGCAGCGTCAGCGGGATGGCGAGGCCGAGTACCAGCGGCACCGCGGCCTCCTTCACGGCGAACCACAGGTTGTCCACCTTCAGCAGACCGAGGCCGCCGGTCAGGAGCGTGCTCACGAGTCCGAGGATGGAGAACACATTCCAGGTGCGCCGCCGGATCAGGTCGTAGAGGCCGTAGCCCAGCGGGACGGACAACGCCGCCACCAGCCCCCAGACCGGTCCCAGACGCTCTGGCTTGCTCAACTGGGTAAGGAGCAGGCCGGGCAGCACGGCATTGCAGACCAGGTTGACCCAGAGGTTTTCCCTGGGCGTGGCCGGCGGGGCGGCGGTGTGGGATGGGCTTGCGTCGGACGGCATGCGGTTCAAACGTCGCGGACCTTTTGCGAGACGAGGCTCCAAGACAATCGGATTCCGAAACGCCCGGCGGACTGCCGGCGGCTCCGGACGCGACGGAGGACGGCCCGCCGCCGCCCCTCAATTACGGCATCCTGGCCGTGCTCTGGACCGCGGTGTCCGCCGGTGCGGTGTGGCTCCTGCTGGACGATCCGGCCTGGGCGCGTGCGCCGGGATTCCTGGCGGCGCTCCGGGCGGTTCGCCTGGAGCAGTGGCTCGCCGTGGGGCTGCTGGGGGTCCACCTCCGGTGGCTCTGGGGCGCGTGGCGTCCTTAGCCGGATCCATGCGATTGGATCGGGGAGCGCACGCGCCTCGCATGTTGGCCGAGGGAAGAGGGAACAACAGGCTGAACGCATCGCTTCGCGACAAGCCCTCGCCTCGGCCGCAGCCCGTCACTGCTCACTGAATGGTGGCCACCCCACTCGCACAACGCGGACCCGAGGGCATGTCGCGAAGCGATGCATCCCACCCGTGGATTATGCGTTCGCCAGGCCACCGTTCGAGGGTTCGGACGCGGCTCTGGAAAAAGGGATCGTTCACAGAATGCGCGGGCTGGAAACCCTGCTGGCAATACCCACCGCTCCGAAGCAGTCGGCCACCATGAAACCACGCGATCGCATCACCGTTGAACCCGGCAAGTTCCCCGCCGCGCTGGCCTCCTGGCTCTCCGCGCGCGGCACGGATGCCGTCCACGTCCTCGACCTCGCGCTCGACCTCGCGCTCGACACCACGCCGGACATCGGCATCTGGAGCCGCGCCTCGGACGAGGAGCGCATTGTGGTCTCAAAGGACGAGGACTTCTTCCACCTCGCCCATCGCGAGGGCGACACCGGTCGGTTGCTGTGGGTACGGATGGGCAATTGTCGCACTGCGGCATCGCTGGCCCGTTATGAAGGATTTGGATACGGTGAGCGGTGCTCTCCGAGTTCCTCCCCGGCGTGAATTGGCCAAGAGTTTCAAATTCTCCCATGACTGAGCCCATCTCTACTTTCCACTTTCGGCATCCCACTTCCCCCTTTGCCTTCCCAGCGGCGGCTCGCGGAGGTGCTGGACCGTGCGGAGGCGTTGCGGGCCAAGCGCCCCGCCGCCCTCGCCCAACTCGACTCCCTCACCCAATCCCTCTTCGGCGACCCGCGGAAGAAGGGCTCAATAGGGAACACCCCCACCCAGCCACGCCTCCTTGGCCTGTTGACACGCATCCGAACTGGCAAGCTCGACGCCAACGATGCAGATGAGGACGGCGTTCATCCCTTCTTCACCTGCGCCGTCAAGCCGCTCCGAATCAACACGCCAGCTTTCGACTGCAAAGCCGTGCTCGTTGCCGGAAACGGCGAAATCAACGTGAAATACTTCGAGGGCAAGTTTGACACCTATCAACGCACTTACGTCATCGAGAGTCTCGACGAGTCGTCATCAAATACATCAAGCTGCCCTACCTCACGGAAGCGGTCGTTCAATTGCCCTCAGAAGAATGGCAGCGAGAATTCGCTCGGCGAGTGACGGCGGTAGAGGCGCTGAATACGGCGCAACGAGCTTCGCTGGCGGAGCTGGACGCGCTCGTCGCCTCCCTCCAGCATCGCGCCTTCAGAGAAGAACTTTGGAAGTAAGGACCAGCCAAATGCTACGCCCAAACAAGTCAAAGCCAGCCACCATGAGACAGCAGGCGGGTGTTCTGCTCAATCCCAAGAATCTGCTCAGGACGGTTGCAGGACAGTTTCCGATTGCCTCCATAGCCACGGAACTGATGGATCAGATTGAGGGGCACGAGACTGAGCGGCGTATTGAGAGCCTTGAAGCTGACGTAAAGTCGTTGGCCAGGCTGAAGGCGCTGGAAGATGCGAGCCTCAAGACACCAGCCCCGTTCCATGATTGGTCTATTCCGGCCGGTGAGTATCTCCGGCGAACAGTGGACGTGGCAGTTGTTTACGATGGCAGCTTTCGTTCACGCGCAGACCGAGGGCGGGAGTTGATACAGGTTGTGGGCCATGGCTGCATCGTCGGTGATCGCGAAGTCCTCGTCTGCAAGGAGGCGCTGGATCTGGCGCACTGCGCCGCCGAGCACAAGCATGGTAAGGTCATCATGCTGGTAGAAATGGCTTGGTATGAGTTCAGCACGGAAGCACCAGACAGTGCTTCCGGATTGTCGGTCTGCCGCTTGACCGCGCGTGATGAAGCAAAGTGGCAACGGCATGCGGAATCCTGGCGCGAGCATGGTTTGGGAGAACTAAAGCATGACGTGATCTCGACCCCGGCGCGATTTTCGGTTTCTCCGTGGATGGGCCAAGAGATTGGGTTCATCCATTCAGGTGAAGCCGATGACGTGCTGCGCGGTCGTGATTCATTCTCGAAGCTTCAATTCGACGCGAGTGTGATTTCGCATTTTCGCCGGCCAAGCGATGGAGGACTCAAGATATTCGTGACCGGCGTGCTGCCGGGTCGTGTCCTACAGGCGGGTTCTCCAGTTTTTGGCCGGGACGGAACACTACTGGGAATCCTGCCTCGTCAGCAGAATTTGTGGGTAGGAGGGGGTTCGGGTAAACGCCCAAGCGTGTGATAGAGCGCGACTTCCATGGCTCTGAAGGTGCGGAAGCCGTAGGCGCGTCTGGTGAGCACTCGAATCT
>JAFLEG010000650.1 GCA_017302195.1 Verrucomicrobiota bacterium | reverse complement strand
CGTCCCAGTCGAGCCCCAGCCAGCGCAGCCCCTGGAAGATCACCTCCACCGCGGCCTGGGTGTTGCGCGCTGCATCGGTGTCCTCGATGCGCAGCACGAACACCCCGCCGTGATGGCGGGCGAAGAGCCAGTTGAAGAGCGCGGTGCGGGCGCCTCCGATGTGGAGGTAGCCCGTCGGCGACGGGGCGAAGCGGACACGGACCGGTGACGACATCGGGGCGGCAGGATGGAAGACGCCCGTTCAAAGCCGAAGTGCAAAAACTGGCATCACCCCGTGCGTGTCCCGCGCCTTGACCCCCGGCCCGCGGCGACGTGTGATCGCGTGTCCGATCCGCATGAAACCGCTGGAGACGTGGTTTGCCACGACGATCTATCACCACGCCCTGCGCCGCCAGGGGGCGGCGGCCTTCCAGCGGGAGCTGCTGCAGGAGTGCCGGCAGTTGCGGGAGTTTGATGATGCCGGACGCCGCTGGTCCCGGCGCAACTACCCCGGCGGCTACACCAGCTATGGCTCCATGGACCGCTTGCACCAGTTCTCCTCCACCTTCGCCGAGCTGGAGCGTCGTCTGGACCGGCACGTCGCCGCCTTCGCCCGGGCGCTGTCGTGGGACCTGGGCGGGCGTCCGCTGCGCATGACCGACTGCTGGGTGAACTTCATGCCCCGCGGCGTGGCGCACAGCCTGCACCTGCATCCCAACTCCGTGGTCAGCGGCACGTACTATGTGGCCACCCCGCGGGGCTGTGCGGGGCTGAAGTTCGAGGATCCGCGCCTCAGCCGCTTCATGGCCTCACCGCCGCGTCTGGCCTCGGCGCCGCCGTCGCAGCAGGTGCATGTACTCTATCCCGCGGTGGCCGGGCGGGTGACCCTCTTTGAGAGCTGGCTGCGTCACGAGGTGGTGGCCAATCCCGTGCGCGCCGAACGCATCAGCATCAGCTTCAACTATGACTGGTGACCCTGCCGCGGTCCGGGAACCGCTTCCCCTGATCCTGCTCACCGGCTTTCTCGGCGCCGGCAAGACCACGCTGCTCCTGCGCTGGCTGGAGGAGGCGCCCGCCACCGGACGCCGTCTGGGCGTGGTGATGAACGAGTTTGGAGCGGAGAGCGTGGACTCCCGGCTGATTGGGCGCCCGGGCCTCGCCCTGCAGCAGGTCTCGGGCGGCTGCGTGTGCTGCGCGCCGGACAACGAGCTGCCCAACGCCGTCACCCGCCTGGTGAAGGAGGGGGGCTGCGATGCGGTGGTGGTGGAGACCAGCGGGCTGGCGGATCCCGACAACGTCATTGACGTGCTCACCGATCACGACCTGCTGTTCCAGGTCCGGCTGCAGGCCGTGGTCACCGTGGTGGACGGCCCCTGGTATGCCGGGGAATCCACGGACATTGGCGAGCGGGTGCTGGCACGGCGTCAGTTGGAGTTCGCCCAGGTTGCCTGCCTGTCCAAATGCGATCGCATGGATGCCGCCGCCCTGGAGCGCGCGCTGGAGGCCGTGCGCGCGGTGAATCCCACGGCCGCCCTGGTGAAGCTGCCCTACGGTCTGCCGGATCTCCCTGCGCTGCTTTCAGGACCCTCCGCGCAAGGGGAGCTGACGTTTGGTGAGGGATCCACGGAGCCGCGGCAGCCGCATCTGCATTCCCGCTACCAAAGCGTGACCTGGCGGTTCCCGGTGCCGGTGGAGCGCCCGAAGTTTGAGGCGTTCCTGGCCGGACTGGATCCCAGGCAGGTGGTGCGGGCGAAGGGGTTCGTGCGCTTCCGCCATGCGCCGGAGAAGCTCTTCCTGTTCCAGACCGTCTGGGGACACCACGTCATTGACGAGTTTCCCGCGCTGCCCCATCCGGAACCGGTGGCGGTGCTCATCGGCCCCGGCCTCGATGCGGAGCCCATCCGGCAGCAGCTCCGGACCCTGGCGTTCGGGTCTGGCCCGGCATTTGCCGTCTCGGCGACGGCGTAGCATTTGGCGTTCCCAAGAGTTTGTTGATCACCGTAAATCAGTTGGATACCCACAAGGTGTTCGGTCTCCTGGAAACAATAGACTTCTGACATCGTGTCCAGCCTTCATTCCAAAGGTTTTGGTCGAAACAGATGGGTGGTTTGGGGCGGGGGCCGCTCGCGCCCATCGGTTGCATTTTCTCTCATTGAACTGCTGGTCGTCGTGGCCGTCATCGGGGTTTTGGCCGCGCTGCTCCTCCCGGCTTTATTGCGCGCGAGGGCCTCGGCTCATTCCGCCGCGTGCAAGAGCAATTTGCGCCAACTCGGTGTCGCCTTGAACCTCTACACCGACCAATACGCGGAGCTTCCGGGAGCGCCACCGTGGTTCGGCGGGGTGATGCTGGAAGGGCCGGGGCGGATGTCCGGCCGGGGGCTTCTCTATTTGGCGCCGTTTGTCTCAGCCCACATCTATTCAGTGGACGGAGAAGGCGGGATCGAGAGTTTGCGAGTGTTGAATCAGCCATCCGTTTTTCACTGCCCTGCGAAAGGTCGGAGCAACGCGCCGTCCCGTGATCTGGGAGGCACGAGACAGCGTTGGCTCCCCTATGGCTACGGCTACAACGGCCTGGGAACCCGGTTGAGACCCCCGACCACCGTTCCTCTGGGGCTGGGTTCCGTCGAGTCGCAGGGCATGGTGTTGCGCGTCAGGAGCGCGGATATCCGATCCCCGACCGAGATGGTCGCCATCGGCGATTCGTCCGAGGATCTTCTCGGGCTCCTCCACCCCCACACCGAGCTGGAGGGCCATCCCATCCGGCGGGTCGGGACCATGCACAATGCGGGCGCGAACGCGGTCTTCTGCGATGGACATGTCGAGTACGCCAAGACCACCAAGTGGACCGAGACATCCGAAGCGGCGCGTCGTCGGTGGAACAATGACCACCTGCCGCATCCCGAGACCTGGTGACGGCGGTCGGTTTTTCCAGCTTCCATCGGCAGGCGGGTTCGCGGACGGACCCGACATGGGGGCAATTGAACGGCCCGGTGGGGACTCGCACATGACGGCGCTTCCCCCGTTGCCCGTCGTTCGTGCCGGGCGGAGCGGATTTAAATGGGGACTCGGAGACCTCGTTCCTCCCAGTTCGTCACTCCGGCGCGCGTTCAATCCAGCCGGCGCACCCGGACAAAGGCGGCGGTGGCATCCGGCAGGGTGGCCGTCAGGGAGAGTTCCTCCCCTTCCGCCGCGACTGGATCCGCCAGCGGGCTCCAGGTGCCGGTGAGGTCGGTGGATACCTCCCACAC
>JAFLEG010000649.1 GCA_017302195.1 Verrucomicrobiota bacterium | reverse complement strand
GACGAACCGGTCCGCGACCGCTCCGTGGCCACCGTCGAACTGGCCCGCCTGGAGGCGGAACAGAAGGCCGTGCAGCTCGCCTGATCCCTCCCTGCCATGTTTGCCGTCTTTCGCATCGCCCTCCGCGCCCTCCGCCGGAACATCCTGCGCTCCTTCCTCACCATGCTGGGCATCATCGTCGGCATCGCCGCGGTGATCGTCGGGGTGAGCATGGGCACGGGCGCCAAGGCCGAGGTGGACAAGCGCATCGCGAGCATGGGTCAGAACCTGATCACGGTGATGTCGGGCAACATGACGCGCGGGGGGGTGCGCGGCGGTTTCGGCATGGCTCCGAACCTTTCCCCGGCGGACTACGAGGCAATTCGCAAGGAGGTCTCCAGCGTCACCGCGGCCAGTCCGGAGGCCCGCACCTCGGCCCAGGTCGCGGTCGGGAATCAGAACACCTTTGTGCAGGTTTCGGGCGTGAGCGAGGAGTACATCGCGGCCCGGTCGTGGAACCTCCGCGGTGGCGACAACTTCACCGAGGCGGATGTCCGCAACGCCAACAAGGTCTGCCTCATCGGGTCCACCACCGCCAAGACCCTCTTCGGCGAGAGCATGGATCCCATCGGACAGATCATCCGCATCAAGAACGCGCCCTTCACCGTGGTGGGCTGGCTGGAGGCCAAGGGATCGGGGAGCTTCGGACAGGACCAGGATGACGTGATCCTCGTGCCCTACACCGCGGTGATGAAGCGGCTGTCGGGGGACACCAAGTTCCGCTCGGTCTTCGTGCAGGCCGAGTCTCCGGACACCATCGCCGACGTGCAGAACCAGCTCACCGCGCTGCTGCGCCAGCGGCACCAGATCGCCGAGGGCAAGGACGATGACTTCATGGTCCGGAACCAGCAGGAGACCAGCGATTTCTTCAACGCCAACAACCGCATCATGACCATCCTGATCGGCTTCTTCGCCGGCATCTCCCTGGTGGTGGGCGGCATCGGGATCATGAACATCATGCTGGTCAGCGTGACCGAGCGCACCCGCGAGATCGGCATCCGGCTGGCGGTCGGGGCGCGCGGACGCGACGTGCTGCGGCAGTTCCTCACCGAGGCGGTGCTGCTGAGCGTCGTGGGCGGCGGACTGGGCATCGGCACCGGGTTCTGGCTCGCGCCGCTGCTCACCAAGTTCTTCCAGTTCCCGACCCTGATCTCCAACACCTCGGTGATCATGGCCTTCAGCGTCAGCGCCGTCATCGGCATCGTCTTCGGGTTCTTCCCCGCCCTCAAGGCGGCGCGGCTCGATCCCATTGACGCCCTGCGGTACGAGTAGGGGCGGTCCTTCCCAACTCTCGCCTCCGACCCCGGACGTCCCGTAGCCTCCCGCCCCGTGACCTCGAGGGGGATTCTTCAGGGACTGGTATGGATGGCGGTCGCCGCTGCCGGGGCCCTTGCCATGGGTGTGGTGGCGCTGCAGCGCGGCGAGCCGGTCAATTCCGGGTACCTGGTGATCGCCGCGGTATGCACCTACGCCATCGGATACCGCTTCTACTCCAAGTGGCTGGCGGTACGGGTGCTGATGCTGGAGGACCGGAGGGCCACTCCTTGCGAGGTGAAGGAGGATGGCAAGGACTTCGTGAAGACCCACAGGTGGATCGTCTTCGGACACCACTTCGCGGCGATCTCCGGACCCGGCCCGCTGGTGGGTCCGGTGCTGGCGGCCCAGTTTGGATACCTGCCCGGGGCGCTCTGGATCCTCATCGGCGTGGTGCTGGGCGGGGCGGTCCAGGATCTGGTGATCCTGGTGGCGTCCATGCGGCGCGAGGGCCGGTCCCTCGGGCAGATGGTGCGGGACGAATTGAATCCCCTCGCCGGCACCCTGGCCCTGGTCGCGATACTGGTGATCATGATCATCCTCCTGGCGGTGCTGGCGCTGGTGGTGGTGAACGCCCTGGCCGAGAGCCCCTGGGGCGTCGTCACCGTGGGCGCCACCATCCCCATCGCGATGTTCCTGGGCGTGTATCTGCGGTGGCTGCGTCCGGGCTGCACGCTGGAGGCCTCGATCCTCGGAGTGGGGTTGCTGCTGGTGGCGGTCTGGGCCGGACAGTGGGTGCACAGCCACGCGGGCGCGGCGGCCTGGTTCACGCTCAGCGCCCCCCGGCTGGCATGGATCATCATTCTGTACGGGTTGGCGGCGTCGGTGCTGCCGGTGTGGCTGCTGCTCGCGCCGCGTGATTACCTCAGCACCTTCATGAAGCTGGGCACCATCGTGGCGCTGGCGCTGGGCGTGCTGCTGGTGCTGCCCGTGCTGCGGATGCCGGCCATCACCCCGTTCGTGGACGGGTCGGGTCCGGTGGTGCCCGGACGCGTTTTTCCCTTCTGCTTCATCACCATTGCCTGCGGCGCCATCAGCGGTTTCCACTCCCTGATCGCCAGCGGGATTACCCCCAAGATCATCCCGCGCGAGTCCAACGCGCGCTTCATCGGATACGGGGCCATGTGCCTGGAATCGCTGGTGGCGATCATGGCCCTGATCGCGGCCTGCACGCTGGAGCCCGGCGTCTATCTGGCGATGAACATCAAGGGGGCGGGAGCCGATGCCGCCGCGGTGGCGGCCGACACCGTGGCCCGCGTCCGGGCGACCGGCTTTGCCCTGGATCCCGCCAGCATGGACTCGCTGGCCGCCGCGGTGGGCGAGCATTCGCTGTATGGCCGGACCGGCGGGGCGGCCACCCTGGCGGTCGGGATGGCGGGCATCTTCTCCCGCCTGACCCAGGGGCGCTGGCTCGATCTCTGGTACCACTTCGCGATCATGTTCGAGGCGCTCTTCATCCTGACCACCCTCGATGCCGGCACGCGGGTGGGGCGCTATCTGCTGCAGGACTTCCTGGGCCACGTCTGGAAGCCCCTGGCCAACACCCGGTCGCTGCCGGCCAACCTGGTGGCCAGCGTGGTGATCGTGAGCGGCTGGGGATTTGTCCTGCTGTCGGGCGCCCGGAATCCCGACGGCGGCACCAAGGCGTTGTGGCCGATCTTTGGCATCGCCAATCAACTGCTGGCGGCGATCGCGCTGTGCCTGGCCACCACGGTGCTGTTGAAGATGGGCCTGCGGCGTCAGCCGCGGCGGCTGGCCCTGCCACTCATCACCTTCCTGCCGCTGGTCTGGCTGCTCACGGTCACGCTCACTGCCGGTTGGCAGAAGGTGCTGCACCCGTCGCCCCGCATCGGGTTTGTGGCGGCCTGGCGTGCG
>JAFLEG010000065.1 GCA_017302195.1 Verrucomicrobiota bacterium | reverse complement strand
GTGGCCGCGCAGGGCGGCATCAACGCCGCGAAGAACTACCAGAACGACGGCGACTCGGTTCACCGGCTTTTCTACGACACCATCAAGGGCGGCGACTTCCGCGCCCGCGAGGCCAACGTCCACCGCCTGGCCGAGGTGTCGGTGCAGATCATTGACCAGTGCGCGGCCCAGGGCGTGCCCTTCGCGCGTGAGTACGGCGGGCTGCTGGACAACCGGTCCTTCGGCGGCGCCCAGGTCAGCCGGACCTTCTACGCCCGCGGCCAGACCGGACAGCAACTGCTGGTCGGGGCCTATGCCGCCCTGTGCAAGATGATCGGCGCGGGGGCCGTGAAGTCCTACACCCACTCCGAGATGCTGGACCTGGTGGTGGTGGACGGCCACGCCAAGGGCATCGTGGTGCGGCATCTCCAGACGGGCGAGATCACCCGGCACACCGGCGATGCCGTGGTGCTGGCCACCGGCGGCTACGGCAATGTCTTCAACCTGTCCACCTACGCCCGGGGATCCAACACCACCGCCATCTGGCGCGCCTACAAGCGCGGCGCCTGCTTCGGGAATCCCTGCTTCACCCAGATCCATCCGACCTGCATTCCCGTCAGCGGCGACTACCAGTCGAAGCTGACCCTGATGTCGGAGTCGCTGCGCAACGACGGCCGCATCTGGGTGCCGAAGCGGAAGGAGGATTGTTCCCGGAACCCCGCGGAGATTCCCGAGGAGGCCCGCGACTACTTCCTGGAGCGCATGTATGGCGCCTTCGGCAACCTGGCCCCGCGCGACGTGGCCAGCCGGGCGGCCAAGTACCAGTGCGACGACGGGCGCGGCGTCGGCCCGACCGGGCTGGGCGTGTACCTCGACTTCTCCGAGTCCATCCAGCGCCTGGGCGAGGACCGCATCCGCGAGCGGTACGGCAACCTGTTCGCGATGTACCACGAGATCACGAATGAGGACGCCTACAAGGCGCCAATGCGGATTTTCCCCGCGGTGCATTACACGATGGGCGGTCTGTGGGTGGACTACGGACTGATGAGCAACCTTCCGGGACTGTTCGTCCTGGGGGAGGCCAATTTCTCCGATCACGGGGCCAACCGGCTCGGTGCCTCGGCACTCATGCAGGGACTGGCCGACGGGTACTTCGTCCTGCCGTCCACCATCGCCAGCTATCTCGCAACGCAGAAGCCGGGGCAGCGTCCCTCGGCGGAGGCCCCGGCCTTCCGGGAGGCGGAGGCCTCGGTGCGCGAGGACATCGGCCGGCTGCTGGCCCTCCGCGGCTCGCGCACCCCCGATTCGTTCCACAAAGAGCTGGGGCGCATCATGTGGGAGTACTGCGGCATGGCGCGCACCGAGGCCGGCCTGCGCAAGGCCATCCAGTTGATCGGAAAGCTTCGCGAGGAATACCGGACCAATCTCCGGGTGACCGGGGAGCCGGGAGAATGGAACCAGAGTCTGGAGAAGGCCGGGCGGGTCGGGGACTTCATCGAGCTCGGCGAGTTGATGTGCCGCGACGCCCTCATGCGCGAGGAGAGCTGCGGCGGGCATTTCCGGGAGGAGTACCAGTACACCCCGGCCGATCCCGAAGTGCAGCAGGGGGTGGTCAACGCCGGCGATGTGAAGCGGCGGGACGACCAGTTCGCCTTCGTCGCCGCGTGGGAGTACGCCGGACCCGGCCGCGAACCCGTGCTCAACAAGGAACCGCTCGTCTATGAAGAGGTGAAGATGAGCACCCGGTCGTACAAGTAGCAGTCCGATTCCGACTTTTGACATGAAGATCCAACTCAAAGTCTGGCGCCAGAAGAACGCGGCGACGTCCGGCGAGTTCCGGACCTACGCCACCCCCGAGTTGAACCCGAACATGTCCTTCCTGGAGATGCTCGACGTGGTCAACGAGGACCTGGCCAACCGCGGCGAGGAGCCGATCGCCTTCGACCACGACTGCCGCGAGGGCATCTGCGGCACCTGCTCGCTGGTCATCAACGGCAAGCCGCACGGTCCCCACCGCGCGGTGGCCACCTGCCAGACCTACATGCGCAGTTTTCAGGACGGCGACGAGGTGGTGGTGGAGCCGTGGCGGGCGCGTCCGTTCCCCATCATCAAGGACCTGGTCTGCGACCGGCAGGCCTTCGACCGCATCCAGCACGCCGGCGGGTTCATCTCCGTGCGTACCGGGGCCGCGGCGGATGCCAATTCCATCCTGGTGCCCAAGGAGAATGCCGACCTGGCCATGGATGCCGCCCAGTGCATCGGCTGCGGCGCCTGCGTGGCCGCCTGCAAGAACGCCAGCGCCATGCTCTTTGTCGCGGCCAAGGTGTCCCATCTCGGCCTGCTGCCCCAGGGCCAGCCCGAGCGCTACCGCCGCGTGCGGGCCATGGTGGACCAGATGGACCGCGAGGGATTTGGCGGCTGCACCGTCACGGGATCCTGCGAGGCGGTCTGTCCCAAGGAGATCTCCCTCGACTTCATCGCCCGCCTCAACCGCGACTACGCCGTGGCCCTGCTCAAGGGCGATCCCAAAAAGCCTGCCGCCGGTGGCGCCGGGTAGAGATCCACATTGACTGGACTGCTGGGGTTTCTCCCGAGGCCCAAAACCCAGGTTTTGGGAGGTTATTCGGCTGGATGGCCGCCCAGCAATCCGTGCCGTGGGCAAAGGTGAAGGCTGAGCCGGTGAACCGGTCTCCCTCGACGGCGATGGACATGGGCGACGTTTCCTGGAACTAGGCCGGATCCACAAAGCGTCCGGGATCGCAGTCGAAGTGTTTTGCCAGAACCCGGATGTGATCCACGGTCAATCGGCGCTCGGAACGCAGAATCTTGCCGGCAAGTGTCCGGTCCACCTTGAGGATGCGGGCCAGATCACTCGCGCTCAGGCCGTGGTTTTCGAGGCAGTGGGCCAACAGATCCAGTCCGGTGACCTTTGGCCAATGGACCCGCGTGGCGTCGTACTCCTCCAGCAGTCCGCAGAGCAGGTCGAAATAGTCATGCTGATCGGAGTTCATCCGGTCCTCAAAGCCGGCCATCGCGTCGGCAATTTCGCTCACGTTGGCGTAGTCCGCGTTGTCGTGGATACGACGCGGCGGCAGAATGCGGCACAGTCCGGCGTAGTCGGCCGGAAAATTGGCGAACAGCAGCTTGGATTTCGTCTTCATAGCTCGTCTTTCCAACGGCTCCTGCCGTACTCGGCGTGCGAAAGGAAACGCAGCGTGAAGGCGATCTGGCGGTTGAAATGGACCGCTACAATCAGCCGGAACTCGTTGCGACGGACATTGAATATGCCGACCGTGCGTCCGCTGGAGGTTCGCACGGCGTCAGTGCCTGGATAGTCGCGATTTACTTCGCCCCAGTTTCGCCACTTTGCCCGTTTGGTGAGAGCCGTCCAGTCGCGCAGCCAGCGCGCAGCGACCGGATGCCTTCGCGCAGCCTCGCGCAGGAAGTGCTCCTTGACGATCCGCACCGGGACAAATTGTCTTCACCGGGAAGCCGCGTCAATCACGCGCCAGGTGTTCGTCAGGCATTTTCGTCCGGACCTCGTCGTCCTGTCCGGTGACCTTTGGCACGACAATCCGGGCGGGCGCGGTCTGAGGACCCTGGAGATCACTAAAAGACGCTGTACCGTCGGGACCGGACCCCCGAGGTGTGCCAGGAGGAGGTTTGTTTTGAGCGGGAGTCGGGAACGGCCCTGCCGGTCCTGGCAGAATCCCGGACAATCCGGGCGACCTTCTGCGGCCACGACCACGTCAACGATTATGCCGTCCGCGGCCGCGACATGGACCTGGTGTACGGGCGTGCCACGGGATATGCCGGATACGGCGGGGAAAAGCTGCGCAAGGGCGCCAAGCTCATCGAGCTCGACCTCGGAGACGGGAGCTACCGCCAGGTGACCGTCTTCGCCGATGGAACCACCTGGAAGCAGGGTTGAGTCCACAAGGGGGGGGTGCTCGGGAGAATACCACAGTCGCAGCAGCGTATTCTCACAGGACGACCATGGCGGGACGTTCCGAGGGGTCTGCGCACCGTGATTGCAACCGGTCGCTTGGCGCTGGCCTCGGCCTTGGAGATGGTCAGAATCCCTCCCACCGGAGGGCGGGGGTGGCTATTAGGGAGAATCCGTCTTGGTGGCTTGGAAAAAAATCGAGCCCAGCAATCCGGCGAGTCCGGAACCAAAGACCGAGTCCGGGATCCATGAGGCAAGCCAGGCGGCGGTCCAGACGGTCGCGGTGAGGCAGATCACCAGCCAATACCGGCGTTTCCGGTCATTCGTCCTGTTCGGTGTGGTGTGCGACACAAATGAACGCTCCATGGGAAGGCCCGCCCGCAGGGGCTCTTCGGCCGACGAAGAGTCGGCTCGCCGCTATTCGGCTTCCGGCAGGGGCACCTGGCGGGGGTGCATGAGGTAGGCGAGGAGGTCGCGGGCCTGGTCGGGGGGCAGGGCTTCCAGCATGCCCTCGGGCATCATGGATTGATCCGAGGGTTCCAGGGACTCGATCTCCGAGCGTTCCAGGGCGGCGCGTTCCGACTGGCTCTGCACGGTGACGGTGCGGTCGGTCTGCTGGCGCAGCACGCCGTTGAGCACGCGGCCGTCCTTGAGGGTGACCACCACCATGCGGTAGTCGGCCGGGACCACCGCGCTGGGGTCCACCAGGTTGTCGAGCAGGTAGTCGAGTTGCGCACGGCCGGATCCGGTGAGATCCGGCCCCACGTCGGCGCCCTCACCGTAAAGCCGGTGGCAGGGGGCGCAGAGCTGCGCGTAGGACTGGCGTCCGCGGGAGAGGTCGGCGGCCGCGAGGCGTTCCGGCGTTAAGTCTTTCCGCAGGCGCTCGATGGCGCCGCGACGGGCGTCGCTGGAGGTGCCCACGCTGCCCCAGACCTCGCCCAGTTGCCGGGTGACCTCCGGGGCCTGAAGGCTGGCGATCTGCCGCGCCAGGAAGGGGGTGATGTCGGCCTTGGGAACGGCACCGGACACCACGGCATCCAGCAGCACCGCGGCGTTGGTGGGACGGGTCACCAAGGCGGCGAGCAGGGCGGCGCGTCCGGGGGCGTCGCTCCAGCGGTAGCGTCCGATGCCTTCCTTGGCCGCGGCGGCATCCCCCTGCTGGATCAGCGCCGCCAGGGCGGGAATGCGGAGCGTGTCGTCCTTGGACGCCTTGCGCAGCAACGCCTCCAGATCCGGCGGACGATTCTCGATGAGGGTCCGCAGGGCGGCGAGACGCGCGGGTGCCTTGGCCGAGGGATCCAGGGCGAGCTGCTGCAGGTCGGCCAGGGCGCGGCCGTCGCCGAAGAGGAGGTTGAGGTCCCGGATCCGGTCCCGGTGTCCGGGGGTATCGGCGGTGGCGGCATGGGCGGCAAAGGCACTCCAGGACGCCGGCGCCTTCGCCCGGCGCCAGCCCCGCACGGCTTCGGTGATTCCCCGGACGACCTCCACGGAGGCGGCGGGCGGAATGGCCGTGGCCTGTTGCAGCAGGCGGGAAAGGGGCTGGGGCTGACGTTCCAGGTCTTCGGCCAGCCAGCGGGCGACGTTTTTGCGGATCAGCGGATACTCGCTGACGAGGGCCACGTCCACCGCGGCCTCGGGACGAGACGCCACCAGGGCCTCCATGCCGTACCAGATCAGGAACCCGAGGTTGTGGTCGGCGACATTGGCCCGGTCGCGGACCAGGGCGTCGGCGAGGCGCTGCCGGCCGTCGAGCGGGAGGTGCTGCAGTGCGGAGGCCAGGTAGGGTCGGACGATCGAGTCGGACGGCTCCGCAGCGGCGAGGCGGACCAGGGTGTCCAGGGTCTCCCCTTGAATCTCCGCAGTGGGAGCGGGTCCTTTCGCCGGCCAGACCTCGTCCGCCAGCAGCCGCACCGCCCAGCTCCGGAGGTATTCGTCGGCATCGCGGGTCGGTCCATTGAGGCGTTGCAGCAGCCATTCCGGGCGCGCGCCTCCCACCGAGTGCAGCGCCCACAGGATGCGCAGGCGGGCATTCCGCTGCGTCTGTCGTTCAAACTCCGCGGTGAGTTTCTCGGGGACGCTCGACGCCTGGCCTGCCGCGCGGCGGTCCACCAGGACCCGGCGGGCGGCACGGACGTTCCACTCGTTGCGATCGGTGAGGCGGGCGATCAGGGCGTTGTCGTCGAGCGTGATGAGGTCGGTCACTGACGGCCGTGCGGGAGTGCCGTACGTCACCTTGTAGATGCGGCCGGAGCTGCGGTGGATGCCGTCCTGGTCGTGGCACTCGCCGGTGTCCGACCAGTCGGAGATGAAGACGCCGCCGTCGGGTCCGTAGAGCAGGTCAATGCCCCGGAACCACGGGTCCCCGACGCGGAGCAGATCGGGCTCGTGGCGTCCGATGTAGCCGGGACCCACGCGTTCCATGCGCTCCTGGTTCACGCGGCGTCCGTGGAGGTTTACCGTGAACAGCCGGTCCCGATAAGCCGCGGGCCAGTTGGCGCCGAGAGAGAACATCAGCCCGGAGTGCGCGTGACCGCCGCCCAGGGAGTCGCTGCCGGCGGCGAATGCGCTGCCGTCCATGGCCGCCCGGGATTTGGTCCAGCCCGCGCCGGTGTCGAAATGGAAATGGTCCGCGTGCTGGGGGATCAGGTCGTAGCTGTGCGGATCGGGATCCTCCCCATACATCCGCTCGAAGTGCGCCCCGGGGATGGCGTGCCAGAGGTGCCCGATGACGGTGTTGATGAAGAACGGCTCCCCGACCTCGTTCCAGTCCAGTCCCCAGGGATTGGTGGTTCCCTGGGCGACCGCCTCCACCACGCGGCGCCCCGGATGGTACCGCCAGATGCCGCCGGCCATCAGCACCCGGGCGGTGTCCGGCGTCCCGGGCACGCCCGCCCGTGCGGTGCTGGAGATGCCCACCCGTCCCCAGAGCCAGCCGTCGGGACCCCACTTCAATCCGTTGGCGAAGGTGTGCCGGCTGCCGTTGGTGGTGAAGAAGCCGTCGAGCAGCACCTCCGGTTCGCCGTCCGGGACGTCATCGCCATTCCGGTCGGGAATGAACAGCAGGTGCGGCGGCGCCATGACGAAGACCCCGCCCAGGCCGGGTTCGGCGCTGGTGACCAGCTTGCCCTGATCCCAGAACACCGTGCGGCGGTCGAAGCGTCCATCCAGGTCGGTGTCCTCAAAGATCAGGATGCGGTCGTTGAGGTTGGTGGCGAATCCGGCCTGGGCCTCGGCGTAGGTAAAGTTCTCAACTACCCAGAGGCGACCGCGCGGGTCGGTGGTCATGCCGATGGGCTGGCGCACGTCCGGCTCCGCGGCGAAGACCGTGACGCGGAACCCCTCCGGCAACTGGAAGCTGGCCGCGGCGTCCGCAGCGGACATGGGGACATGCGCCGGCGGATCGGTATCATACGGGGCGGGGAACTCGGCGGCGGCACACGGCAGCCGGAGCGCCAGGGCGGCGGCCGCCATCAACAGGAGACGCATGCCACCGAATTAACCGGAAGCTCCGGTCAACGCGAGGTTGGAGTGGGCACGGTGATGAGCGGACCGTCCCACGCGCCCCAGCCGGTCCACTGCGGACTCGCCATCAGGCGGGCGCGTCCCTCCCGGGCCTCCGCCGCCTGCTGCTGCTGGAGGAGGCGCTGGTATTCCTGGTACTGCGGCTCCTCACCGACATAGACCGCGTCCCCGTGGGGCAGTGGAAACAGATAGTAGTTGGTGCCGCCCCGCGACCGGAGGGTGACTTCTCCCGGCGGCAGGGGATTCGTGGATCCGGCAATCCCCATCGAGGCCGCCGGAACCTCGCGAAATCCCGCCGTGGTCAGCAGGGATTCGGTCTGGCGGGCGGAGGCGCATCCGGCCAGGAGCAGGGCCGCCGTCAGGACGGCGAAGCGCGGCGTGTGGTCCGGCATGGGCGAATCCTCAGGGGCCTGGGCCGCTGTCACCGGCGGATGTACGGCGTGGGCGCCACGTAGATCGGACCGCCCCAGGCGCCCCAGCCATCCCAGGTGGGCATGGAGTTCAACTGCGCGGCCGCCAGCTTTTCGTCGGCCAGTTGCTTTTGCAGGCGCAGCCGCTGGTATTCCTGGTACTGCGGTTCGAGTCCGACATAGAGCAGCTTCTGATCCGGCACCGGGAAGACGAAATAGTTGGTTCCGTCCTTGGGCACCGAGGTCACCGTGTTCTCCGGCAGGGCGGCGAGCCGCTCAAGCTGCTGGGGCGTGGAGGCGTTCATGATGCGGAAGCCGGCGGCGGACAGCAGGCTCTCGGTCTGCTTGGTGGTGCTGCAGCCGGCGGCGAGGAGCAGCCCGGTGATCAGCAGGGGCAGGGGCCGGAGGAGTCGGGTGGCGAAGTTCATGGCATGGTGGCGAGTCCGGTGGTCAGTATCGGCAAAGGTCCTCTGGGGTCAATGATTGGAGGCGAACAGAACCCCGCCCGGGCGCATCTCACTTTCTGGGTAGGATCCTCCTGCCGAGCCGTGCCCGTGTGGAGTGGCCACCGCGTCGTTTCCCGCTGCAGGTACCGCTCGGCGCTGAGATTCTTCTTCCCATCGTTGAAGCAATTGAGAGGCGCCCAAGCCCGCCCTTGCCACCTCCCTGGGCAGGGGCATGCTCCAACGCAACCTCGTTTGAACCCGTTACGCCCATGGACGAATGCTGGAAGTCGCGGGAAGCGCCGACGCGTAGCACTTCCCACCTTCCCGGAAGCGGCTCGACGCACACCGTCCCATCGCGGTTGTCCTGGATCCTTGGAGTTCGTGAGGCCTGTGGGTGGAGAGCCCCCATGGCAGCCCGTCGAGGGGATCACCGGTGTGGAGGCGTTGCTGGAGTTGCCTGAACAGGCCGGATACTACCGCCTGAGACGTCCATGAAGCGGAAAGCAACCAACTTGGTGGGTGTCGCATTCGTGATCCTATGCCTTCCATGGCGCTGTCTCGCGTTCGACTGGACGCCTCCGGTCACTAATTCCGCGGTGGTGCTTACCATTAATCTCGGTCAAGACGATGATGAGGGTATTAGGTACTTCACATACGCCATACCTGAGGATGTAGATCCACTGCAGGAGTACTTCAGCATTGGTGCGGCACTTCGCAACTCCTCCGCAACCCACTTCTTGAGAAGGGACTCCCGGCTCGTTGAATTCCGATTTGGCGATGCCATTGCCCCCGATCACTCGAGGTACAGCGGGCTGTTTGGTCAGGGCGAGATGAGTTTGGGGAGATACGATGCAACCCGGTACTGGGGTACCGTTGACTGGGAGTTCTTTGAGAAGACGACGGGCGGGGCGGCTGCTCTGTACCGGGGGAAAGGCGAGCTGTTCATCGGATTTCGAGCGCACCTGGAGGACGGGGTGCACCATGGCTGGATCTACTTCTCTCGGCCCGACACCCATTTCACCACGCTGTTCCGGCCGGTGGCCTACGACTGGAATCCCATACCCGACGCGCCGATCCGGGCGGGTCTTCCGCCTGAGATTCCGCTGCATCCGGAGGTGACTCCGGAGGGACTGCGGCTCCACTGGCATCCCTCCCTCGCCTCGTGGATTCTGGAGTTTCGTGAGGCCCTCGGGGGGGATGCCCCTTGGCAGCCCGTCGAGGGGGTCATCGGTGTGGAGGCGTTGATTGGGTTGCCCGCACAGGCCGGATACTACCGCCTGAGGCGTCCATGAAGCGGACGGGAACCAGCGTCGCCGGCTTCACCCTGGTGGAGCTGCTGGCAGTCATCGCCATCGTGGCGGCGCTGGCAGGTCTGCTGCTTCCGGGGCTCGCACGCGCCCGGGATCGGGCGACGGCGACGGCGTGCCAGATTTAGCCGCACGTCGCCCTCGGCGATCTGGGTGTTCATTGATGAGCACGAGCTGACCATCACGAATGGCCGCTTTGACCTGCAGTGGCCCATGGGCCTGCGCTGGAAGTGGGCAGGCAACTGGCCGGCGCGACGCCATGGAGGCCGCGGGGTGCTGAGTTTCGCCGACGGCCATGGAGAGCTGCGACGATGGAAGGATCCGCGCACGGGTCCCCCGGTCCGGACCTGGGCGGAGGCGTGGGCCATCGGCTTTGAGGCGCAGGACAACGCCGACTATGCCTGGTTGTGGGAGCGGACCAACGGTCCGTGGCCGTTCCCGGCACACTGACCGGCCGGGCGCCCCGGGGGCGTACGGTGGCTCAGCGCAACCCTGGGTGGTCGGTGGCGGTGCCGGCTGGAAGGTGTCCGGGGTGGAAGAGAGGCTCACACAGAGGTCACGGAGGTCACAGAGGGAAGGCCGTTGTTGTGGGGACGAGCTTTGTGAGTCCTTCAACAGTGCTTCAGGACCGCAGAATGGCGGCCAAGACCATTGGAGGCTTTGGCGGGTCCGGCGTGCCAGACTGTCCACGGGGACTGCGGTGGCGGCAGATCGATTCGGGTCCACGCAGCCGCTCCACCCTGCCAGGAGAAGAATCTCCTCTGTGGCCTCTGCGCCCTCCGTGTGAGCCTCTCCGGTTCTCCCTCAGGCCCAGGCTGCCGACAACTTCGGGATGCACCCGCTGTGGCTCAGCGGTGGAGTCGGGGCTTGCACCGGATCGCCGGTGCCGGATGCTTTGCGGCGCATGTCGTCCGATGCTCATCGCAAGTCTCCGCTGGCAGATCCCCTGTTGATCCTGATCGCCCTGCTGCTGGTCCTGGCCACGGCGGCCACGCTGTATTTCATCCCGGAGGGTGCCTCCAAGAGCTACGCCATCGAGCCCGGGGCGCGTCCACGTCCGGTGATCACCAATCAGGTGGTGATGGTGACGGTGGAAGAGGTGGTGGCCGCACCAGCCTCGGGGCATGGCCACGCCGCCCCGGCACCTTCGGCAGGGGCTGCCGCAGCGGCCCATGGCGCGGACGCTCCGCCCGCAGCATCCCAGCCGGCACCTCCGGCTGAAACCAAGCCGGCCGCCCCCGCCGCAGTGACCGTGGCCGCTCCGGTGCTCACCGCGACGACGGATGGCAAGGTCCGTGGCCGCGTGGTGCTGAAGGGCACGCCTCCCGCGGAGAAGGTGATCGGCGCGGTGAAGTCCGACGGCAACTGCGGCAAGGTGGCGACCGGCACGGCGATGACCCGCAACTACGTGGTGGGTTCGGACGGCGGACTGCGTTACGCCCTGGTCCGGGTGACCCAGGCCCCCGGCGGCAACGGCAAGTCGGCGGCGCCGGCGCTGCTGGACCAGGCGGGCTGCATGTACGAGCCCTACATCTCCGCGATCCAGACGGGCCAGACCCTTAAGATCCGCAACTCCGATCCCTTCATGCACAACGTCAACTGCACCACGAAGCAGTCCGGAAACAAGGGGTTCAACATCGCCCAGGCGACGGCGGGCAAGGTGGACGAGAAGGCCTTTGAAACCCCGGAACTGGGCATCCGCTTTGCCTGCAACGTCCACCCCTGGATGATCGCCTTCGTCCATGTCGTGGACCATCCGTTCTTCGTGGTCACCGACGACAAGGGCGCCTTCGAACTGCCGGCGGGGCTGCCTGCCG
>JAFLEG010000648.1 GCA_017302195.1 Verrucomicrobiota bacterium | reverse complement strand
CGAACACCAGAAAGTCAGCGAAGAGATCGGGGATCACGCGCACATTGCGGGCCTCGGCGGACACGATGCCTGCGGCTTGCAGGCGGATCAGCAAGGCTTCCACCTCGACCTTCGGAATCTCCAGGCACGCTGCCGCACGCTCGTAGAACACCGCGTCCGGGTTCACCGGCGCCAGGAGGGCGATCATCCGGAGAAGCCGGCTTGCGTGTGGCCGATCCGCACTGCCCAGCGGCTCCAGATTGTCGGTTTCGAAGGACCGGAACACCTCGGCCCGGAATTCAGCATCTGAATGCCAGTCCGCGAGTGTCAGGCGTCCGCGCCGGATAAGATCGCCAGCCAGCACGACCAGGAACGGGCTGTTGCCAGTCCTGGCGATGAGGGCCGGCGCACCCGCCTTGCCCTTGATGCCCAAGGCCTCTTCAGCGAGGTCCTTGAGGTCCTGGCTCTTCAAGGATGGGAGTTCGAGCCGTTTCACATGCCCGTCTCCAAACCCCTGTTGACGCAGTCGTTCGTCCACGGCTTCGCCGCCCTGTGGGCGCAAGGCCAGCACGAGTTTGGTGGCTTGTCCGGCGCGGACCCGGGCGAGCAGTTCGGGCGAGATGCGCTCCAGGCGGTGCGCATCGTCCACGATGAGAACACGCGGCGCGTCCTGTTCCCACAAGGCAAGCGTGAGATCGCCCGTGGAATGAGGATTCAGGAACAGCACTTCGGGCGGACCCTCGCTGGGGACTGTGGCGGCGAACTCCTGCAACAGCCGGCTCTTTCCTTCGCCACCTTTGGCCGAGACCACCAACATTTTGGCCTTGGGGTCGGCGGCGAAGGCCCGGAGTTTGGCCAGTTCGGACCGCCGCCCCACCAACGGATGACGGTGATGGAACGAATGGCCCGTGCGCTGCATCGCCGCAAAGTATTCCGCTGCGGGCACCAGAGCGTCTGTCGAGTGCGGCGCAAACCGTTTCAGGTCCTCAGGAGTCAGGAAGTTCAGGATCTCCGGCTGCCGGTGTCTCGGAACGCGCATCCGGAACTCCTGGCAGATGCGGTCCAGGTTCCAGAAGGACCAGTTGGGATGCCGGGCCATGACATCCTGAACGTCTTGATGGGGGTCGCAGGCCACGAGCAGGAAGTAGCGCTGGGCGGGAAACGTGGCAGCGGTCACGGCCTTCTCGGTTTGGGTGACATTCCAGGACTTGTGGCGCTTGCATTGGAAGGCCCACGTCTCTCCCCCTTCCATTCTCGCGATTAGATCCACTCCCTTGTCCTTGCGTCCCGAGCCGGCGGCATAGGTGTTGGCCTCGATCACTTTCCGTTCGCACCGCGCTCCATCCCGCTCGACGGCTAGGGAAATGCCGGCGTTGAGGAAGTGCAGAAAGAATTGCTCGAACTCCCGATCCCTCAAATCCGCCAGCCTCAAGCGTAGGTGCTGGTCCAATCGGTCAACCTGTGGGTCGCGGCTCATTATCCTTGCTTTTATGCATCAGAGATACATAAGACATCGGGTACTGTCATCGAGTTCGATGAGATCTCGATGGAAGTCCGGCAGACCTACATTGCGCAAACCCTGACCCGCGACCTTCCGGCACTTTCGGATCTGCGCCTTTCAACGGACCAAATCTATCGGTTCTTCCGCCTGTTGGCCCACCACCATGGCCAGTACTGGAACCATTCCGAGGTGGCCGCGGTCCTTGGGGTCAACACCCGCACCGTGCAGCGCTACGTGGAGCTGTTCAAGGGCATCTATCTCGTCCGGGAACTGCAGCCCTATTTTGAGAACGCCGGCAAACGACTGCGCCGGGCGCCCAAGCTGTACATCCGGGACTCGGGTCTCTTGCACGCCCTGCTGAACATTCGCGATGAACGTGAGCTCGCGCGCACGACACATCTTGGCGCCTCCTGGGAGGGTTTCGGAATCGAGCAGTTGGCCACGCTGTTCCACATCCCTGAGGATCAGATGTTCACCTGGTCCGTGCAAAGCGGCGCGGAGGTGGACCTGGTGCTTCCCCGTCCGGAAGGATTGGTCGGGGTGGCATTCAAATCCGGCGATGCGCCCCGCCGCACGCGGTCCATGACCGCTGCCATTGATGCGCTCAAGCTCCGGAGGCTCTACGTCCTGTATCCTGGCGAGAAGGACTACGCCATTGACGATGTGGTCCAGGTAGTCGGGGTCAGAAATTGTTCGAAACTGACGGACCTCGGCGGATGATCTGCTCTGAAGACCTGCGAGAGGGAAGAACGGCACCTTGCGGTCTGGAATAGGTCCCTACTCCGCGGGTTTGAAGCAGGGGATGCGCGTGGTTCCAGTCAGCAGGATGCGCGACGCGTCGGGGGCGGACTCGAAAAAGTGCCGCCACGCCAGCCCTCCCATGGGGAACGCTGTGACTCAGGCGCAGCGCATGGCGCTGGCCCCAGCAAGCCGGGGGGGCGGCTCGGGCTGGAAGGCCAGAAACTCGGGATCTTCCAGGCGGTGGCCGGTAAAGGTTTGGGAGCGGACGAGATGCTTCAACTCGGCCAGGTTGGGGGACCAGCGGAAGCCGTTGAAGAACTCCACGCCGGTGAACTGGGTCTTGTACAGCGCGCGCTCGGAGTAGCAGGTGCCCAGGTGCAGATGCCCGAAGCCGGCGGCCGCGAACCACTCCACGGCGCGGGTCATCATGGCCATGCCGATGTGCCGGGCCTCGGGGGCCGCGTCGAAGAAGGCGTAGTAGTAGAAGGCCATGCGCGGCGCCTCGACGTGCAGCAGCGCGGTGCCGGCATCGCGGCCCGTGGTGGCGTCTGTGAAATGAAGGACGTGGCTGATCACCGCGCCGGAAATCACCCGCTCCAGGCGCTCCGCCGGCATGATGCCCGGACCCCAGCGCCGGGCGGCATACTCCAGCCAGCGCGCGCGCCGCTCCGCGGTGAAGTCAAAGTCGGCCTTGGCGAGCAGTTCGCAGCGCAGACCGGACGCCTTCCGCAGCGTCCGCCGATTCTCCGACGTGGGGCTCCAGGAGCCCAGGGGCACGCGGAGCTGTCGGACCAGATACCATCGCTCCAGGGACGGCAGTCCCGGGAGAAACCCGGCGGCAAAGGCGTCGGCCGGCGTCTCCGCGGCCTCCAGGAATCCCCACACCACGTAGGGATAGTGGTAGCGGCTGTAGTCGGGGGGCGCTTCGGAGAAGAGCAGCTTCATGGCCTTGCGGGCGCCCCCGGGATACACGCATCGGCACTGCGGACGCCAGCGCGAGCAGGGAAAGGA
>JAFLEG010000647.1 GCA_017302195.1 Verrucomicrobiota bacterium | reverse complement strand
GCGGCGCGCGGCGTCCACGCGGTAGAACCGGTCGAAGAGCTTGGGCAGGTGCTCCGGTGGGATGCCAATGCCCCGGTCGGTGACCGACAACCGGACCCGGTCGGCGGTGGTGGCGATCCCCACGATCACCGCGTGGTCGGGCGGGGAGTGTTTCACGGCATTCTCCA
Organism: Verrucomicrobiota bacterium; assembly: GCA_017302195.1. Lineage (GTDB taxonomy): Bacteria > Verrucomicrobiota > Verrucomicrobiia > Limisphaerales > UBA9464 > UBA9464. Next base: position 3,071 of record JAFLEG010000647.1, on the reverse strand, counting down.
CGAGGTTCCGGAGAATCCGCTCCAGCGCCACGGCATCCCCGCGAATGGTCGCCTCCGGCTCGGCGCCTTCCGTGACGATTTCCAGCCGGACCTTCCGGCCGGCGGCCAGCGGTTCCAGTTTCTCCAGGGTGAGACGGACCACCGGTTCCACCGCCACGGTCTGGTGCACCACCGTGGCCTGTCCGGCGTCCGCGCGCGCCAGGGTCAGGAGGCTGTCCACCAACCGGCTGAGGTGAACCGCCTCGTCCAGACTGCTGCGCAGGGTCTCAAGCAGAAACGGCTGGTTCTTCGGCTCGCGCAGGGCCACCTGGATTTCCCCGCGCAGGATGGTCAGGGGCGTGCGCAGTTCGTGGGCGGCATCGGCCACGAAGCGCTGCTGGGCGAGGTGCGCCCCGGCCACCTGTTCCAGCAAGCGGTTGCAGGCCTGCACCAGGCGCCGCGAGTCGGGATCGTCGTCCGGTTCGGGCAGCCGCGTCACCGCCAGGCGATCCAGCGGAATCCGCTCCGCGGCCGCCGCCGCGGCGTTCAGGGAACGGCTTTGACGGGAGGAAGACCAGACGACCCCGCCAAACAGAACCGAGGAGAGCAGGGCGGCGACCCCCAGGCGGATCCAGCGTTCCCGCGCCGGCCGCTCAATCTCCTCCATCGCCATGGCCGCCTGAATCCAGGCGCTGATGAACGAGCGCTTCTGCTGGAAGTCGTAGTTCCCGACCGGTGTCGTGGCCACCAGCCACCGCTCATCGGTCCGGGACTTCATCTCCGAGATCCAGGCGCAGCCCACCACGTTGGTGGAGAACAGGCGGTTGCGGATGGGGGCGCCCTCGAGCAGCGCGGGCAGTTGGTCCTTGGGGTAGGGCGGGGGCGGGGTCTCCTCGTGGAGCGGACGCAGCAGTCCCGGCCAGGCGAGCCGCGGGGCGATCTCGTTGAGAAACAGGGCGGGATAGGTGCCCTTCGGCCGCCCAATTTCGGCACCGGCCAGATCGTAGAGCAGGATGCGGATCTGGATGCGCTGGAAGTTGAGCAGCCGCAGGGTGGCATTGTCGAGTTGCGGCTTCCACGCGTCCACCTGCTTGGCGATCCGCTCGGCCTCCAGGGCCAGGATGTGTTCCTCGCGCGCCCGCTCGCGCCGGTTCTGATCGTGGGTGGTGATGGCTCCCCACCCCAGCAGCAGCACGGCGAGCAAGCCGGCTCCGGACAGGATCCAGCGGCGCATCAGTCCTCCCCCGTTTCCGAGCGCAGCACGTAGCCCACTCCCCGGACGGTGTGAATCAGGCGCGGACTGAATCCGCGGTCCACCTTCTCGCGCAACTGGTGCATGGTGACGTCAATCACGTTGCTGAACGGGTCGAAGTACCGGTCCCAGACATGTTCCGCCAGCTCGGCCCGGCTCACCACCTGGCCGGCCCGCCGCAGCAGCAGGTCGAGGATGGCGAATGGTTTGGCGGTGAGTTCGATGGCCTTGCCGCCCCGGCGCACCCGGCGGGTGCGGGGATCCAGTTCCAGGTCCGCGTGCCGCACCACCAGCGGGGCCTCGGTGGCCGCGCGCCGCAGCAGGGCACGCACCCGCGCCAGGAATTCGTCCAGGTCGAAGGGCTTCACCAGATAGTCGTCCGCCCCGAGGTCCAGGCCGCGCACCCGGTCACCCACGCTGTCCCGGGCGGTGAGCATCAGCACCCGGGTGACCCGCTGCATCTCCCGCAGTCCCCGCAACACCGCAAAGCCGTCGCGTCCCGGCAGCATGACGTCCAGCACGATGAGATCGTAATCATGGTCGCCAGCCAGTTGCAGGCCCTCCTCCCCATCGCCCGCCACGTCCACGGCATACGCCTGCTGACGCAGCCCGCGCTCCAGGAATCGCGCCACCTTCGGTTCATCCTCGACGACCAGGATTCGCATGACCGGACCCGCTTATACCGGGCGTCACCTGAAACGGCGATTAATTCGCATCCTTCCTGCGAGGGTGCCTGGACGGTTGCGTTGGGGGGTAAATTGCGCTCCGCTTCAGGAGCGTGCCCATGAAAACCCTCCTGCCGCTCCTGCTGGCGATGACGCTGGGTTTGCTGCCCGGGTGGTGCGGAGGCCTGATCAATCTGAACAACAACTTCACGCTGCCGGGAAGCTCCCATAAGGCATTTGTCCTGGGGGCCGACGGACAGCCGCTGGCCAAGGCCTTGGGCCGAGTCGAGATCCTGGATGCCACGGGAGCGCTGATCCGCTCGGGCGGCCTTGCCGCCAACGGTCTTTTCTTTTTCGGAGTCACGGAGATTCCGGGAACCGTTCCCGGCGGTTCCGGCTCCATCATCATCCGGGCTTGGGACAGCTCGACGGGAGACCGTTGGGAGACGGCGGGAATCAAAATGGGGACCGTTGTCGTCTTGTTCGACCTTGGAGGAGGTGGCGCTCCGCCCAGGGGACTCTCCAACGGTTCGGACTTCAACGGGCTAGCCCCTGTGATCAGCCCCTGGCCGCTGCCGCCAAGGTCGTGGATCAGCGGCTTCGAGTTCGCTGGAACCAACCTGACCGTCAAGGGCACCAGTACCCTCGAGTCCTACTGGGTCCTGGAATGGTCGGAGGATTTGCTACGATGGAGCCGGTTCGCAGATCAGATTCGGCAGTCCGCCGTCCTGCAGTGGACCCTCCCCAAGCCGACCAGCGATACCGGGTACTTGCGGGTCGTGTTGGATCCGTGAACTCGAACCCGGCGGGGTGAGGCTCTGACGTTCGCGTCGTGGCGAAAGGGCGTGGTGGTGCCTCCATACGGGCACGGCTCCGCAACGCGTCGCCCCACCAGGGCGGTGGTGCTTCTTGGGACTGCGGTGGCATGCCACCGCTTTAGCGTCGAACGCGGCGGGCGCACGGGCAGGGGAATGAACGCCCGGTCCGAGGCCTGTCTGTCGTGGCAAAGCGGCGTCTCCGCTGCGCTGCGCCGCCGCACTCCACGGACTCGCGGTTTTTGGACTGCGGGGCTTTCCTATTTGGAGAATGCGGCGTGCTGGCGGCGTCCGGAGGATTCGATGAAGGCCAGGAGGTCCAGGAGATCCTCGCGGGTCAGTCCGTTCACGAGGCCCTCC
>JAFLEG010000646.1 GCA_017302195.1 Verrucomicrobiota bacterium | reverse complement strand
GCCGGAATGGGCTGGTTGTTGAGCAGATAGGCATTGGCGAGATTGAGCCGCGCATCCGGACTCCCGCCATCCGCACCGCCCCCGGCGCGTCCCGACCCCCACCAGGCAGCCAAGGCGATCACCGCCACCAGAATCAGGATGCCGGCCACATACAGCACGCCACCGCCGCCGCCCTTTGCTCGCGCTTGCATTCGAGTTCAGACGATATCCGGTGGCCGCGCCCAAGACGCCAAGAAAATTGGGGCGGCTGCAGGGCGGCTGCATCAGACGATCTGGGATGGAGCACACGCGTCCCGCGTGTGGGTCTGGGCGTCCCGCCCAGACCCTCGTGGACTGTCCGGCTCCCATGCCTCCATTCGCAGCCAGGCCCAGGAAGCCAAGTTTGAGGACGAAGAACCGGGCGTGACGTCCGGTTCCGCACGCCAGAGGCGCACGCTCCCCATCCCGCAAAACGAGATGCGTCTTGCGGGGTCAGGGCATGTCCGGTCACCGGTGGTGCCCCCGCGCGCGACATCCAAAGCGGGAGAGCCTCACACCAAGGACACGAAGGGCGCAAAGGAACCAGAACCAGGGCCAAGGGGGTCCCCATGGAGATGTCGGTGTTCCTGATCGTGACTCCGCAGTGGAGCGGTGATCCCTTCGAATCGGAACGCCGTCTCCGCCACCGAAGGCCCGCCCCTCTCCCTCTGTGTCCTTCGCGTCCTTGGGTGAGGCCCTCGCTCCTCAGACGCCCCAAGCTGGTACCCTCACCGACAACCCAGGGATGCACTGTGCCGTTGGCGGGCAGGGTGCCTTTCCGCGTGGAGTGGACCCGGGTGGGGCGGCAATCGGGGCAGGCGGAACCGAGACCCGTCCGTTCCCGTCCCGGCCGGGGCGGGGGACATTCCTCCTTTCCCCCACCGTATCGGGCGGCTAAATCCCCGGCCGCGTGAGCGTCTCCGCACCCAGCCTCCTGCTGCTCATCCCCGCCTACAACGAGGAGGGCCGCATCGCGCCGGTGCTGACCGAGTACGCGGAGCATTTTTACCATCACTATGCCGGGCGGGTGCGGATCGTGGTGGTGCTGAACGGATGCCGGGACAACACCCTGGGGGTGGTGCGGGCCGCGGAGCAGCGGTACCTGAGCATCTCGCATCTGGAGTTCCCGGCGCCGATCGGGAAGGGCGGGGCGCTGATCGAGGGGCTCAGGCTGGCCCCGCTGGCGGACCTGGTGGGCTATGTGGATGCCGACGGCTCGACGCCTCCGACGGCCTTCCTCGACCTGGTGAACCGCTGTGCCGGCGGCGAGGCGGACTGCGTGATCGCCTCGCGGTGGATTCCCGGCGCCCGGATCACCCATGCCCAGCCCGGCAAGCGGCGGTTCGCCAGCCGGCTGTTCCACCTGTTTGTGCAGGCCTTCTTCGGCATGGGCATCGCGGATACCCAGTGCGGCGCCAAGGTCCTGCGGCGGGCCGCGGCCGAGGCGGTGCACACCAGGCTCCGGCTCGCCGACCTGTCGTTTGACGTCAACCTCCTCTACTCGCTGCGCCGTGCCGGCTACAGCGTGCGGGAGGTGCCCACGGAGTGGAACGACCGCAGCGGCTCGCACGTGGTCTTCAATGTGCGGACCTCGGTCATCATGCTGCTGTCCCTGATCCGGCTCCGGCTGCTGTACTCCCCCTTCTACGCGTGGCTGCGTCCGCTGCGTCCGCTCGAGACCTGGATCTACCTCCGTCTCCGCGCCCCACCCCCCGTGCCCAGTCCCGGCCCCAGGGCCTGAGGTTTTGGAGTGCGGCGGCGGCTTGCCATGCCGTAGCCGGACGAAGGCAGGAGCGCAGCGGAGACGCCGCTTTGGCGCGACGCGCCGATCTCGAACCGGGCGTTGATTCCCCTGCCCGCGCTCTGGTGGCATTCAACGCCAAAGCGGTGGCAAGCCACCGCAGTCCAAAGGCGCTGTGCGCGGGGCTCACCCTCACCTCAACGCTCATCGTTCACCCCTTCCGCGCTGCTGCGTCCCGGGCCGGCCGCTTGCCTCCTCCCGGGCCCTGTGGAAGGCTCGTCGTCTTTATGGCGCATGTGAAACTGCACATTCCGGGACCGGTGGAGGTGAGCGAGAAGACCTTTGCGGCGCTGTGCCGTCCGATGATCGGGCACCGCGGGCAGGGGTTCAAAGACCTCTATGCCCGGATTCAGCCCCAGCTCCAGACCCTGCTGGGCACCCGCCAGCGGGTGTACCTGAGCACCTCCTCCGCCTGGGGCGTGATGGAAGGAGCGCTGCGGAACCTCACCCGGAAGAAGGTGCTGAACTGCATGTGCGGCGCGTTTTCCGACAAATGGTTCGACGTGGCCCAGCGCTGCGGCAAGGCGGCCGAGGCCCTGCAGGTGCCCTGGGGCTCGCCCATCCGGGCCGAGGCCGTGGCGGCGAGGCTGTCCACCGGGGAGTTCGACTCCCTGACCCTCATCCACAATGAAACCAGCACCGGCACGATGTCCCCGCTGGACGAGATCGCGGCGCTGAAGGCGCGGTTCCCGGACGTGATGTTCATCGTGGACGCCGTGAGTTCCATGAGCGCCGTCCCGCTGGAGTTTGACGCCCTGGGTGTGGACGTGCTCCTGGCCGGCACCCAGAAGGCCTTTGCGATGCCGCCCGGACTCTCCATTTTTGTCTGCTCGGCGGCCGCGCTGGAGCGGGCCTCCCAGGCGTCCGACCGGGGCTACTACTTCGACTTCGTCGAATTCGAGAAGAACGCCCGTGAGCACATGACTCCCAGCACGCCGAGCATCCCCCACGTGTATGCCCTGGCGTCCAAACTGGAGGAGTTCCTCGCCGAGGGGCTTCCCGCCCGTTACGAGCGTCACCGCCGGACCAACCAGATGCTCCGCGACTGGGGCGCACGGCATGGCCTCACCCTGTTCCCGGATGCCGGTTTCGAGTCCCTGACGCTGTGCTGCTTCAACAACGGGGCCAAGCCGGGGGCGGGCCGGACCGTGGATGCCGCCAAGCTCCAGAAACTGGTGAAGGACCAGGGATTCCTGGTGGATGGCGGCTACGGCAAGATCAAGGGCACCACCTTCCGCATCTCCAACATGGGCGACGAGACGCCGGAATCCATGACCCCGCTCCTGGCCGCCCTGGACCAGGCGATGGGCCAGCTTTGATCCATGCCTGCCCCTCCCCAGGTCCCCATCGCGCCGGACGCACTGGTGGCCCTCGCCCAGGCGGTCCTCCGCGGCGCCCGTTTCCCCCAGTTGGCGACCCTCG
>JAFLEG010000645.1:1565-3249 GCA_017302195.1 Verrucomicrobiota bacterium | reverse complement strand
CCTCGGACTTGCCGACGAAGGTCACGCCCTCCTCCACCACCAGTTTCGAGGCCTTGATGTCCCCGAAGAGTTCGGTTTTGGCCTTGATCTCGATCTTGTCACGGGCGGTGACATTGCCCTGGATCTTCCCCCGCACCACCACGGACCCCACCGTGATGTCGCCCTTGATCACGGCGCTGTCCCCCAGGTGCAGCGTGCCCTCACTGACAATCTCCCCCTCCAGCTTGCCTTCAAAGGTCAGCTCGCCGGCAAACCTGAGGGTGCCGCGGATCTCCGCCTCCGAATTGAGCACGTTCTTGGTCACACTTCCCGAATCGTTCATACAGATATGGATGTTGTGGCGTCATCTCCGGGCTGATGGTCGGCACGGTAGTGAGGTGATCCGGTGCCGTCAAAAGGCAGTTCGAGGGAATGATGCGGCGCGCGCGCTGGCGGGAGGGAATGGGTGATGGCGTCGCAGGTCGGGCTCTTGACGGGGCGGGCGATGTCAGTCAGTGGTCAGACATGGAGACCACCCTGCGATCGCTTCGTGCTCCACCCGCTCACTGACGGTGTGGCCTGGCGTGCGGCAGAGGTGTTTCGTGAACTGCGTCGGAGCGGGTCCATGACCGGTGAGAACGATCTCTGGATTGCCGCGACCGCCCTGGAAGCGGGTGAAGTGCTGGTGACCCGGAACGTGAAGCACTTCCGCGGCATTCGAGGGTTGAACGTCATGACTTACTGACCGTGCCCGGTCGTGACGCACCCAAGGGCGGCGCGCCTCTTTGGACTGCGGTGGCTTGCCACCGCTTTGGCGTCGGCCGCGAGCAGCGCCCTGGACGGAAATGAACCCCCGGCTTCCAACCCACGCGTCGTTCCAAAGCGGCGTCTCCGCTGCGCTGCGCCGCCCGCACTCCAAACCGGTCGCGGCGTCAGTGCCGCCCAAAGGCCCTACTGATCAGGCCGCGCTTGGGGGAGAACAGCAGCGCCAGGAGGAAGAGGGCGCTCTGGACCAGGACGATGGAGGCGCCGGTGGAGGCGTTGAGGAAGAAGCTGGCGTAGGTGCCTGCCAGGGTGGCCACGTTCGCCGTGATCACCGCGACGGCGACCACCCGCGGAAAACGGTCGGCCAGGAGCAGGCCCACACAGCCGGGGGTGACCAGCATCGCCACCACCAGCAGGATGCCCACGGCCTGGAGGGAAGTGACGATGGTCAGGGCGAGGAGGGCCAGCATGACCTGGTTCAGCACCCGGGGGCTCCGTCCCAGGGTGCGGAGATGGCCCGGATCAAAGCAGAAGAGCAGCAGGTCGTGCCGCAGTGCCACGGTGACCGCCAGGGTCAGCAGGCCGATCCCGGTGGTCTGGATCACCTGCGCCCGGGGCAGGCCCAGCAGGCTGCCGAAGAGGATGTGGTTCAGGTGCTGGTCGGATTCCACCTTGGTGAACAGGACCAGGCCCAGGGCGAAGAGTCCGGTGAACACCACCCCCATCACCGTGTCCTCCTTGACCCGGCTGTGGGACCGGATCCACCCGGTGGCGCTGGCGCAGAGGAGTCCCGAGGCGAAGGCGCCCACCGCCAGGGGAATGCCGGTGAGGTAGGCCAGCACCACGCCGGGCAGGACGGCATGGGAGATGGCGTCCCCCATGAGCGACCAGCCCTTGAGCACCAGGAAGCAGGAGAACACCGCGCAGACGGTGGCCACCA
>JAFLEG010000645.1:0-1555 GCA_017302195.1 Verrucomicrobiota bacterium | reverse complement strand
CGGACCAGTTCATGGCGTCGTGACGGGGGCGGGCGACAGGCGCCGGCCCAGCAGGCCGTGTTTCGGTCCGAAACAGAGGGCGGCGAGGAACAGCAGCGTCTGGAGCACCACGATGCAGCCACCGGTGGATCCGTTGAGAAAGTAGCTGAGATAGGCGCCCACCGCGCCGGTGCCGGCCCCCAGGCCGCCGGCGAGCAGGAGCATGCGTCCGAACCGGTCGGTGAGCAGATAGGCCGTCGCTCCGGGGGTCACCAGCGTGGCGACCACCAGGCAGGCGCCCACGGTCTGCAGGGAGGCCACCGCGGTGGCGGCGAGCAGGGTGAGCAGGGTGAAATGGAGCCGCGTGGGATTGAGTCCGAGGGCCCGGGTCTGCTGGGGGTCGAAGCAGTAGAGCACCAGATCCTTCCACTGCACCGCCAGCACGCCGAGGGTGATGACCGCGATCAGCACCACCTGCCGGATGTCCCCGTCAGAGATGCCCAGGATGTTGCCCAGGATGATGGTGCGCAGGTTGACGCTGCTCGGGCGGAGGGAGATGAGGAACACGCCGGCGGCGAAGAAGGTGGTGAAGACCACGCCGATGACGGCGTCCTCGCGCAGCACGGTGCGGGTGCGGATGAATCCCATGCCGGCCGCCGCCAGCAGTCCGGCCACGAAGGCGCCCGCCGCAAAGGGCAGCCCGAGCAGCGCCGCCACCGCCACGCCCGGGACTACCGCATGGGACAGCGCATCGCCCATCAGCGACCACCCCTTGAGCGTGATGAAGCAGGAGAGCAGTCCGCAGACACCCCCGATCAGGGCGCTGACCCAGATGGCCTTGACCAGGTACTCGTACTGAAACGGGACCAGCAGCGACTCGGTCATCCCTCGTCCTCCGGCGTGGTGCGCGCCTTCACGATGTCCTCATGGCGGCTCCGCTCGGTGAACTCCAGGTGGCCGCCCTTGCCGAGCACCAGCGGACGCTCGTCGTCGGTGAGCACGGTGATGGCGCGGCCGTCATGCGGCTGCACGGTGGACTGGTCGAAGCGGAAATGCCGGAGCACGCCGCCAAAGGCGCGGGCCAGGTTGGCCTCGGTGAAGGTCTCGGCCATGGGGCCGGCGGCGACCACCGTCCGGTTGATGAGCACGGCGTGGTCGCAGAACTCGGGGACCGATCCCAGGTTGTGCGTGGACACCAGCATCAGGTGCCCGGCCGCGCGGAGATCGCGCAGGAGGTCCACGATCGCCGCCTCGGTCTTCACATCCACGCCGGTGAAGGGTTCGTCGAGCAGGATGAGCCGCGCCCCCTGCGCCAGGGCGCGCGCCAGGAAGACCCGCTTCTTCTGGCCGCCCGACAGTTCGCCGATCTGCCGGTCCCGGAACTCCCACATCTGCACCCGGCGCAGGCTGTCCTCGACCGCCTGGCGATCTCGGTCCCGGGCCATGCGCAGGAAGTTCATGTGCCCGTAGCGGCCCATGAGCACCACGTCGTGCACGCTCACCGGGAAGGTCCAGTCCACCTCCTCGGACTGCGGCACGTACGCCACCCAGTTGCGCTGTTGAGCCTCGGTTACGG
>JAFLEG010000644.1 GCA_017302195.1 Verrucomicrobiota bacterium | reverse complement strand
GCCACCGGCTCATCCCCGCTGCATCCCATGGCTGCCAGCAACTCCTCGACGAGCACCGGACAATTCATCGGCACGACTCCCAGTGCATCGCCGGCCTCATAGGTGATCTGGGAGCCGGCGAGGGCGATCTCGAAATGGCGGGTATCCTTTTCCGATCCGGCCCCGTTGAGACGCCGGTTGGTCTTCAGCCGCGCGGGAAAGGGCCGGGACCGGGTGCCCAGCGTGGCGGTCTCCTTCGCAGGCGGGACGGAAGCCGTCGCACCGTTTGCCGGGACCTCGGAAGACGGGACGGACGCTGGTGGCAATGCGGAGGGTTGCGCCGCCCCCTCGATGAGCGGCCACAGCGCACCGGTCCAGGCCGCCACCGCGGCCTCATACTCCACATCGCACTCGCCGCGCGGCACCAGGCGCCGGGCTCCCAGTTCGGCCAGGCGATCATCAAACTTCCGTGCCGCGCCGCAGAAGTCGGCATAGTTGCGGTCACCCAGTCCCAGAACTGCATAGGCCACGCGTTCCAGGCGCGGGGCCGAGGTGTCGGAGAGCCGGTTCCAGAAGGCGGCGGCGTTGTCCGGCGGATCCCCGTCGCCCCAGGTGCTGGTGACGATCAGGCACGGAGCCTCCGCGGTGAGCTGCGCCGGCGACAGCGCGTTGAGCTCCTTCACCTCGGCGGCGAACCCATGCGCTCCAGCCTCCTTCGCCAGCCGTTTCGCCACGCCCTGCGCGGATCCGGTCTGCGATCCATAGGCCACCAGCAGGGGACGCTTCGCGGGCGCCGCGGGTCCGGAAGCCGCCGCGGAGGATGTCACCGGGGCATGCGAGACGAGCCCGGCCAGGAAGCCATTGATCCAGGCCCGCTGTTCGGCGTTGAACGGCGCGTTGTCCGGAAGACAGGGGACCGGGTGTTCAGTGTTCCGTTTCAAGTGTTCAGAAAGCTGTCTTCCGTGAAGAGCGCCTCACCCTTCGGGAAAGAATGAAGGGTGAAGGATGAGGGATGAAATGAAGACGACGCACGGTCGGGCGAACCTCCCAGTGATCTTGGAGTGCGGGCGGCGCAGCGCAGCGGAGACGCCGCTTTGCAACCGCGTGACCTCCGCGAACCGGGCGTTGATTCTCCGCGCGGGCGCCATGCACTACTGACGCCAAAGCGGTGGCAAGCCACCGCAGTCCCAAGACGCGTACGGCTCGGCGGGAGCCTCGCCCCACCAACGGCTGACGTCGCTTCATGTGTCACCATGTTCATTTCACCTTCCCCAGGCGATGGGCGTGGATCTCGAGAAACTCGATGAGGCGCCGGCGCAGCGGCTCGTAGTCCGAATGCTCCATCACCGCACGGCGGTTGCGGGGACGGGGGAAATGCACCGGCACGATGTCGCCGACCTCGGCGGCGGGGCCGTCGGTCATGCAGACGATCCGGTCGCTGAGATACAGCGCCTCGTCCACGTCATGCGTGACCATGAGCGTGGTGATGCGGTTCCTGCGCCAGAGATCAAGCAGCACGGCCTGGAGCTCATACCGCGTCAGGGTGTCGAGCATTCCGAACGGCTCGTCGAGCAGGAGCATGCGGGGACGCAGGGCAAAGGCCCGGGCGATGCCCACCCGCTGGCGCATGCCCTGGCTCAGCTCGGCCGGACGCCGCTGCATGGAGTCGGCCAGTCCCACCACGGTCAGGTAGTATTCGGCGATCTGTTCCTGCTCATAGCGCGGCGCGGTGAAGAACACCTGGTGGACGCCGAGCATCACGTTCTCGAAGGCGGTCATCCAGGGCAGCAGCGAGGGCGACTGGAACACCATCCCGCGGTCCGGACCGGGCCCGGCAACCTCGCGTCCGGCCAGGACCAGTCCGCCGTCGGTGATCGAACTCAGTCCGGCCACCATCGAGAGCACGGTGGATTTCCCGCAGCCGGAGTGTCCGATGAGGGTGACGAACTCCCCCTCGGCCAGCGTCAGGTTGAAGTTGCGGACGATCACCCGCTCCCCCTGCGGCGTGGGATAGGTCTTGGAGAGATTGAACAGCTCGGCGTAGGCGCTCATGGCGGGAAGAAATCAGTGCGAATCGGGTTCGACGGAAATTGGAACGCGCTGGCGTTCCTGCCGGCGCCGCGGACCGGTACGGACACCCCAGACCCGGGGCAGGCTGAGGTCCTCGGGCTCCAGATCGGGGAGCACGAGATCGCGGGTGACCGTGGTGGACGGGCGGGCGCCCAGCGTGAGGAGCGACTCGATGACCTCGCGTCGCAGATTGCGAAACTCCGGTCCCGCGGATGCGGCAGCGGCACGGGAATCGAGGGCCCCAGGGTGGCCCGCGGACCGCGCGTGAGCGGAATGACCCGGTCGGCGAGCAGCAGCGCCTCATCCGGATCGTTGGTAATCAGCACCACGGTGCGCTTCTGCTCCCGCCGGATCCGCGCGATTTCGTCCTGAAGGGTGGCGCGGGTCAGGGCATCCAGGGCGCCGAAGGGCTCGTCGAGCAGCAGCACGCGCGGGTTCATGGCCAGCGTGCGGGCGACGCTGACCCGCTGACGCATCCCGCCAGAGAGTTCCGCCGGACGCCGGTCGCGGGCGGCGGACAGGTTCACCATGGCGACATGCTGGTCCACGCAGGCGGCACGGTCGGTCTCCGGCCAGTCCGGATGCAGGGAATCCACGGCCAGCGCGACGTTCTCCCGCACGGTGAGCCAGGGCAGCAGGCTGTAGTTCTGGAAGACCAGGCCGCGCTCCGGTCCGGGTGCGGTGATGGGTCGCCCCTCAAACCGCGCCGCGCCGGTGTCGGGCATCAACAGTCCGGCCAGGATCGAGACCAGCGTGGTCTTCCCCGAGCCGCTGTAGCCGATGATGGCGACGAACTCGCCGTCTTCCACCGCTAGGTGGACATCGTGGAGCACCTGCAGGCTGCCGAAGTGTCTGCCGACACCGCGGAGTTCCAACAGGGGAGCCGCGCCGGGCGCGGAGTTTTCAGTTTCAAGTTTCAAGTGTTCAGGGGACGAGGCGATTCGGTGGAGAGGCCTCACGCAAAGGACGCGAAGGCCGCAAAGGAAGACGGGAAGCGGGAGCGGACGGAACGAGATCGCAGAATGAGCCGGCCCTGTCGCCTCTCCACAAGCTCTCATCATCCCCCTCCTTTGCGGCCTTGGCGTGAGGCTCGATCCAAGGACGCAGGGACGGAGCGGCAGCATGCGCTCCCCGTTTCCACGATGACTTCCTGATGGCTCATGGCGTGCGGCTCACGCGCTCTTGAAGCGGCGCTCGACGAGGCTCATGAGGC
>JAFLEG010000643.1 GCA_017302195.1 Verrucomicrobiota bacterium | reverse complement strand
CTCCCTGCGGCGCGCCGCATTGTCGGCAAAAACCGCTCCGAGAATCGCGCTTCGCATCGCCGGGCCGTTGCCCGCGGAGTGGACACCACTGCGATCTGGCGGCACCCCCAGCCAGAGCCGCAGGCACGACCGGGCCGTGGCCAGACCGACTCCGGCCGGGAGTCCGAGGAACCACCAGCGCAGTTGCCACGCGAGCGAGCGGCGGAACCGATCCACATCCCCCTGGGCCGCGAGCAGTGCCTGCGCGGTCATGAAGGCGTGCTCGGTATCGTCGCTGACCATTCCTCGACCCAAGAAAAACGCGTGACCCACATCGCCCGGCAATAACCGCTGCTGGCGCCGCGGTGAAAGCCCTTCGGAGGGCAGGCCCAGCGCGTCTCCCAGGGCGCCGCCAATCACCAGGCCCACCAGTTGATCCGGTCGGGTCATGGTTATGGAAACAGAACCTTCTCCCGGGCTGCCTGCCAATGAGCGGGGATTCCCTCCCACCCCACCGCCAGAGCAACAATTCGGTCCAGAATCAGTATGAGTTCGGCGGACTGGATTCATGACGCCACGTCAGTTCACAACCAAAAGCTGAAGCCGCGTTTTCGGAGCTGCCGGTATTTGCGTTCGTCGAAGCGGTAGAGGCGGGCGGCGCGGTGGGCCACGTCCTTCTGGATCTCGCCGGTGTCCACCAGCAGACCCATGCCGAGAATCTTTTTCCGGAAGTTGCGCTTATCGAAGACCTCCTTCAGCACGACCTCGTAGAGATGCTGAAGCTGGCCCAGGGTAAACCGGGAAGGGAGCAACTCGAAGCCGATGGGTTCGTAACGCACCTTGCCGCGCAACCGGCCGAGCGCCGTGGCCAGGATGTGGTCATGGTCGAAGGCCAGGTCGGGGGCGTCATCCACGCTGAACCAGGCGGCCTGCCGGGCGTCGGTGGCGGCCTGTGGCCGGTGTCCCGCGAGGGCCACGAGCGCGTAGTAGGCGACGCTGACCACCCGTTCCCGAGGATCCCGGTCCGGCGAGCCAAAGGTGTAGAGCTGCTCCAGAAAAATCTCCCGGAGCCCGGTCTCCTCGGCGAGTTCGCGACGCGCCGCCTCTTCGAGGGACTCCTCCCCGCGGACAAATCCGCCGGGCAGCGCCCATCTGCCGGCGAAGGGCTCCAGATCACGCTGGATGAGCAGCACCTTCAGATCCCCTTCATCAAGGCCGAAAACCACGCAGTCCACGGTCAGCGCCGGCCGGGGATACGCGTAGGTGTGCACGACAAATCGTTGTTAGTGTATTTTTAACACTAACACAAGCTTGATTCTGGCATGCCGACCGCCGGCGCGCCCGGGAGTGGCTTGTCCCAGGGAATGCCCGTTCATGGGAGCTGCTGCGGTATGGCGGCGGGGGACGTGGACTTCCCGAATGATCCTCGGCAACCGGATGGCTTGGCCCATCAGGAGATGGGCGCGCTGGTATCAGCCACCGGCCAGGGCCGCCTTGCACTCGGCCAGGATGGCGTCCGCCTCGCCCAACAGGACGCAGTGCCCCGCCCCGGCGACGCCGTGCCACTTCACACCCGGAATGGCGTCGGCGACCGGACGGTTGATGGCCGCGGGGACCAGGTGGTCGTCGTCCCCCTGCCAGAAGCTGACAGGCACCGGGATGTGAGACCAATCAATGCCCCAGTTCCGGTAGAGCAGCGTCGCATCCTCAACGAGTCCGGCGCTTCCCTGGCGAAAGCATTCCCGGGTGGCGTCGAGAAACAGGCGGCCGACGTCCGGATCTCCGAACCAGCGGCGGTCGTACCCGTTCACCGCCGCCTGAACCTGCTTGAGATACTGAGCGGGGAAATGCAGCGCATCCCACTCCAGCGCGTCGTACATCAGGCGAAAGCCGGGATGCAGGTGCAGGCAGAGCCATCCGCCCAACCGGTCGGCGGGACTCTGCATCGGGGCAGCCCAGTTGTCGCCCAGGGCGCCGTAGGATCCGCCGGCAATGGTCACGGCCAGCTTCAGGCGGTCGGCGGGAATCCCCGCCGCGCAGGAGAGCGCCCACGGCCCGCCTTCCGACCATCCGGTGACCGCAAAGGTCCGGACACCCAACTGGTCGGCCAGTGCCCGGATGTCGTCGGCCCATTGCCGGAGGCTGCGCCCAGGATGCGGCGTTGAGCGCCCGATGCCGGGGCGGTCCACGCCGATTACCCGCAGGCCGGCCCGCGTTGCGGACGCCTCGATCAGCGTCACCTCCAACCGCGAACTCGGCCCGCCGTGGTTGTGGAAGACGACCGGACCCGAGGCATTGCCAACGCTGCAGCAGGCCAGGGTGCGCCCATCGGGCAGAGGTACCATCAGGTCGTCGCTCGTTGTCATGGCTCGTCGGAGTGTTGTGGAGTTCGGATATCTCGGCACAAGGAAATTCTGCTGGTCGGCCAGCAATTTTTAGATCAATGATGCCGGCGAACCGGCAGAATTTTGCTACCCCGACTCATTCAACGTCAGATCGAAGAGGCCTTGTTCAAGGGCAAGACCCTCGTCCTGTTCGGACCCCGCCAAGTCGGCAAGACCACGATGGCCCGGGCCATTCTGGCCCGGCACGCGGATCACTCGGCGTATGTCTCCTGCGACCTGCTGGAGGTGCAGAAGCTTCTGCGCGAACCCAGGCTGGAGGAACTGCGCCGGTTTGTGGCGGATCACCGGCTGATGGTGCTCGATGAAGCCCAGCGTGTGGACGGCATCGGGCTCGCGCTGAAAATTCTGCACGAGCATTTTCCCAGGACGCAGTTCCTGGTGACGGGTTCCTCCAGTTTTGAGCTGGGCCGATCCGTCAAGGAGCCGCTCACCGGA
The DNA here is from genome assembly GCA_017302195.1 of Verrucomicrobiota bacterium. GTDB lineage: Bacteria > Verrucomicrobiota > Verrucomicrobiia > Limisphaerales > UBA9464 > UBA9464. Next base: position 445 of record JAFLEG010000643.1, on the reverse strand, counting down.
CGCAAACGCGAATTTCTGCTCTACCCGGTGTCGCTGGCCGAGCTGGCCTCGCAGCACGACTTCACGGCCCTGCGCGAACTGCTGCCCCGTTTGCTCCGGTTTGGCAGTTATCCCGAAGCCATCACCAGCGATGCCCCGGCGGAACTCGTGCGCGCCATCGCCGATGACTATCTGTTCCGCGACATCCTGGAACAGGAGAACTTCAAGTCCGTCTCGCTGCTGCGGGCCCTGCTGGAGGCGCTGGCGGGAAGGACCAGCGCCACGTCACTGCCGTATCCCAGCCCCTCCCCAGGGCCTGCAGCTGCTGCTGGGCCGCTTCAGGCACCCCAGTCCCTGGCAGACCTCGTGCTGGGTGATGACTCGGCGGATGAGTCAGCAGGGCCAGGTGGCGGGCCGGGCCAGCCGCCCGAGGCAGCCCCAGGGCCCAGCAGCAGTGCCTGGGGTG
>JAFLEG010000642.1 GCA_017302195.1 Verrucomicrobiota bacterium | reverse complement strand
GCTTGATGGGCCATTGTGCGATCACCGCGAACAGCGTGGCGCCGCGATCCACCGCCGTCCGGAAGATCTCCGGGAAGCGCAGATCGTAGCAGACAAACGGCGCGATGGTGAACCCGCCCCACTCGAAGGTGACCACCTCGTTGCCGGCCGCGTAGTGCGCCGATTCATCCCCGAAGCTGAAGGGGTGAATCTTGGAGTACCGGACCAGTTGCCGGCCGTCAGGTGCGAACGCCACCGCCTGGTTGGCGGGCTTGTCCGCAGTGCCGCCGGCCACCACCCCACCCAGTACCGCGGACCCGGTCTCGCGGGCCAGGGCCGCCAGGAACTGCTCCGCCTCCGGCGGATTCCCCTGCCGGGTCGCGGCAAGGTTCAGGCTGAAGCCGGTGGAGAACATCTCCGGCAGCACGATCAGCGAGCCCGCGGGAATGGGGGTGGCCGCCAGCAGACGGCGCACTTCCCGGAAGTTGGAGTCCGTGTCCTCCCACCGGACGTCAAACTGGACGGCGATCAGGTTCATGGGCGGCGGGGTTCAGCGGCGCTTCTCGTCCGCGTCAATGAAGTCCACGAAGGTCTGGATGTCGTCCCGGTGGCCGAGCCCGGCCTCGACCTTGCGGGTCCTCAGGCGTTCGCGCAGGGCCGGATCGTTCTCCTCGCGTCCGCGGTTCAGCAGCCAGCGGTTGAAAGTCTCCTTTTGCTCCGGAGAACGGCGGACATTCTGTCGCACCCAGTCATAGACCTGGCCGTCGGTGATCGTCTCCCGCACCACGGCGATGAAGGTGTCGGCACTCACCCCGGCATGCTTCAGCCACTCGGCATCAAATCCCTTGTGGGCGAAGTTTCCAGTGTAGTCCGCAGACAGTTTCCCGGCGAGATGCAGCCGGATCTTGTCAATGAACCGGGGCAGGTAGTACCAGCCGTCCATCTGCTCCCGCGGCGATCGCGGATAAATGAGGTCGCTCATGGCGCCGGCAGCATGCGCCGTCCGGGACCGGGAGAAAAGGGGGGATGCACCCCCGGCAGGGAGGCGAGGTGACGAAGCCGCACTTCGTCTTCGCTGCGGACGGCAGTCCCCCCGGACCCAGGGATGTTTTCAGCGGCGGTTGAGCGGGAGCCTGAGGTCGCCACCGACGAGGGAGGCCCACTCTGCGGTTCGACTTTCGCGGAGCCGCGGGGCAGTCTGCCGGCGTGAACGTCGCGCTTGCCTATGGACAGGGATCCCTGTCCGTCGAGTTTCCCGGGGACCGCACCACGGTGATCGAGCCCTCCTTCCGGCCCGGACTGGCCGACGAGCGCGCCGCGCTGCGCGCCGCGATGGACCAGCCGGTGGGCGCCCCGCCGCTGCGCGAGTGGCTGCGGCCCGGAGCCCGGATCTGCATCCTCTTCACCGACATCACCCGGGCCACGCCCAACCAGCGGCTGATTCCCTGGCTGCTGGAGTTCCTGGAGGAGTCCGGGGTGCGCCGGGAGCAGATCACGCTGCTCAACCAGCTCGGCACGCACCGTCCCAACACCCGCGAGGAACTGGAGACCATGCTCACGCCGGCGGTGGTGGCGGGCTACCGGGTGATCAATCACGAACCGGAAAACCATGACGCCTGCGTGGCGCTGGGGCAGACCCGGGGCGGCGTCCCGGCCTGGATCAACCGCGAGGCGGTCGAGGCGGACGTGCGGATCGTCACCGGGTTCATCGAGCCCCATTTCTTCGCCGGATTCAGCGGCGGCCCCAAGGGGATCATGCCCGGCGTGGCCCATGTGGAGACGGTGATGAGCAACCACGGGGCGCATCACATCGGGGATCCCCGCGCCACCTTCGGCATCTGCGAGGGCAATCCGCTCTGGGAGGAGCTGCGTGACATCGCCCTGCGGGCGGGCCCGAGCTTCCTGCTCAACGTCACCCTCAACGACCACCGGGCGGTCACCGGAGTGTTTGCCGGGGACCTCATCGCGGCGCACCGCGCCGGACGCGACTTCGTGCGCTCCGCGGCCATGCAGAAGGTGAAGGAGCCCTTCGATGTGGTGGTGACCACGAACTCGGGGTACCCGCTCGACATGAACCTCTACCAGGGGGTGAAGGGGATGAGCGCGGCGGCCCGGATCGTGGCGGAGCGCGGCACCATCATCCTGGCGGCGGAATGCCGGGAGGGCGTGCCGGCGAAGAGCCCGCTGGACCGACTGCTCCGCGAGGCGGGCTCGCCCGAGGAAATCCTCACCCTGCTCGCCACGCCGGGGTTTGTGCGTCCGGAACAGTGGCAGGCCCAGATCCAGGCGCTCATCCAGCGCCGGGCCCGGGTGCTGGTGCACTCGGCCATTCCGGAGGACGTCCTGCGCGCCGCGCATCTGGAGCCGTGTCCGGACATCGCCGCCGCCGTCCGCCAGGAGCTGGACCGGCGCGGCCCCCAGGCGCGTGTCGCGGTTCTGCCCCAGGGGCCGCTGACGATTCCCTATCTGGCGTAGGGATTGCGTTGCGTGGTGTGGCTTCCCCCCAGCCAACCCTTGGATCGGGACGGGCTCCCGCACGTCCGTGACTTCCCCGCTGCGCGCGTGGAGTCGCTGCGGGCATCGGGGGAAGGATTGCCCGCCGGGGCTTCCCGCGATGCGCGTCGTTCGTCCACGGATGCAGCGGGTTTGAATGGGGGCGGGGTGGAACGCGCCCCGACCAGGTTGGGTCCCCATTTGACGGGCATGGGACGCTTTTCGTAGCGTCCCATGCATGTTGACCGCGATTCTGATCTTCCTCTTCTGCTGTGTCCTGTGGGGCGTTTACATGTTCCTGGTGAAGGAGCAGATCGAGGAATCCGAGCGTCCGGACTGAGCCGGAAAGGCGTCAGGGTTCACCACCGAGGCGCTGAGAACACCGGGAAATGCGGGCAGGGAACTTCATTCCCTGTGCGCGTGATCACCGCCATCCCCAGGCTGCTGCGCCCCTCTCCGTGTCTCTGAGGCTCTATGGTGCCATCCCTCCGCGTTTTGCGGAATGGATCCGGCTTAGCGCGCCTGGCGCCAGCGCCGGACGGCCACCGTGCCCAGCAGCAGCCCGCCGAACATCATGCCGTAGTGGGCGGGCTCCGGGATGGCGGTGAGTCCGAGGATCGCCGAACCGCCGCCAATCTGTCCGACCCACGTCGCGGCGCCGGTGCCCAGATTGATGGTGTACAGTCCCGAGAGCTGGGTCTGGGCATCGGTGAGTGCGGCATAGGCGATGCCGCCGCGGGAGATGTCAAAGCCCACGGCGTCGGTGGTGGCGATGCCCAGGGCGCCCACGGGGTTGAGG
>JAFLEG010000641.1 GCA_017302195.1 Verrucomicrobiota bacterium | reverse complement strand
ACCGCGGAGAAGGAGTTCAGGTTCTTGAGCTCGATCTTGGCGCCCAGCCGGGACTCGCCCCGGGGCCGGACCGAGATGTTGACGTCGCAGCGGACCATGCCCTTCTCCAGGTCGCAGTCACTCACGCCGCCGCGGACCAGGATGTCCGTCAGGGCGCGCAGATAGGCATAGGCCATGTCCGGTCCGGTCAGGTCGGGTTCGGACACGATTTCCAGCAGCGGCACCCCGGCCCGGTTGAAATCCACTCCGCTGTGCCGGTCGAAGTGGTTGTTCTTGCCGACATCCTCCTCCAGGTGGGCCCGGGTGATGCGGACCCGGGACAGGCCCGGGGTGCCATCCGGCCCCTCGCCGAACTCGAACTCCATCCAGCCATTCCGGGTGCTGGGACGGTCGTACTGGGTCACCTGGTAGTTCTTGGCGGAGTCCGGATAGAAGTAGTTCTTGCGGTCAAACTTGGCATAGCCGGGGATCTCGCAGTTCAGCAGGTAGCCGGTCAGGACCGTCAGGCGCAGCGCCTCCTCATTGGCCACCGGAAGCACGCCGGGCATGCCGAGGCATACCGGACAGACCTGGGTGTTGGGATCCGCACCGAAGGCGTTCGGACACCCGCACCACATCTTGGAACGGGTCTTCAACTGGACATGCGTCTCCAGGCCGATGACAGGTTCGTACTCCATGATCGCGTTCCCGGGTATGCCATCGGCAGCCCCGGGAAGCCACCCCGGATTCGCCGGTTGGTTGACACTCACGGCGGGCCGCCGGTACGGTGCCGGCTCAGTTTCGGGCCTGCCGAGCGGCGGTCCGGGAAGATTGGAGGCCGTATGGCGGAAGGTTATTGTGTTCGCTGCAAAGCAAAGAAGCCCATCGCCGATGCCGTGGAAGAGACGATGAAAAACGGCCGCAAGGCCGTGAAGGGCAAGTGCCCGACCTGCGGTGCGGTGATGTTCAAGATCCTGGGGGGCAAGGCGGCGCCTGTGGCGCCCGCTGCCGCCCCAACCACGCCCCCGGCGCCTCCGGCGGCTTGATCTGAAGCCATCTCCCATTCCGACCCAAAACCTCCGGAATGCCCGCCGTCACCCGCCGCCAGTTCGTCTCCCGTTCAGCGCTGGCCGTGACCGGCGCCTCGGTGGGGCCCCGCCTTGCCGCCGCCACCCAGCCCGATCCTGCCGAACTCCAGGCCCGGCCGCCGCTGATCATTTCCACCTGGCCGTTTGGCAAGCCGGCCAATGACGCCGCCCTCGCAGTGCTCCTGCGCGGCGGCAGCGGACTCGATGCCGTGGAACAGGGCATCCGCGTCACCGAATCTGATCCTGACAACGCCAGTGTCGGGCTGGGCGGGATCCCCAATGCCGACGGTGTCGTGCAGCTCGACGCCTGCATCATGAGCGGCCCGGGCCACCGCGCCGGCAGCGTGGCCGCCGTCTCCGGATTCCGCCACCCGATCAGCATCGCCCGACGCGTCATGGAAACCACCCGCCACGTGATGCTGGTGGGCGAGGGCGCCGAGGCCTTCGCCGCCGAGGCGGGATTCGAGCGCGGGCCCCGGGTGTCGCCAAAGCAGAAGGCCGCCTGGCAGCGGTGGAAAAAGGAGCAGGCCGCCCAGGCGAAGGCGGCCGGGAAGCACCCCAATCACGACACCATCGCCCTGCTGGTCCTGCGGGCCGATGGCGCGGTCTTCGGCGGCTGTTCCACCAGCGGATGGGGCTACAAGATTCCCGGCCGCGTCGGGGATTCCCCGATCCTCGGCAGCGGACTCTATGTGGACGACGAGGTCGGCGCGGCGGGCGCCACCGGCGTCGGCGAGAACGTGATGCGCCATTGCGGCTCCTTCCTCGTCGTCGAGCTGATGCGGCAGGGATTGCATCCGCAGGAAGCCTGCCTGGAGGCGATCCGCCGCATGGCGCGGAAGGATCCGCTCGGGTTCAACCTCTCGGTCAACTTCATCGCGCTCGACCGGCAGGGCCGGTTTGGGGCCGCCGGCACCGGCACCGGATTCCAATACGCCGTGACCTGCGAGTCCTTCAGCCGGGTGCTTCAAAGCCCCGGACTGACCTCGGCCGACATCGGACCCGTCGGCGGCAACCGCAAGTGACCCCCGCGCCGGGAGCCCCGCCCGGGTTGACTTCCCCAGGCGCTGGCACCCTTTGAACAGCGCGTCATGCATACCGTCCTCCACTGGTTCCGCCGGGATCTGCGGGTCTCCGACAACACCGCCCTCCATGAGGCGGCGACCCGCGGGGAGTGCGTGGTGCCGGTCTTCGTCTGGGACGACGCCATCCTGAGGGCGCCGGATACCGGAGCCGCCCGGGTGGCCTTCCTGCTCCGCTCGCTGGAGGCCCTGGCGAGGAACCTTGAGGCGCTGGGACATCGCCTGATCGTGCGTCACGGGACGCCCGAGGTGGAGCTGGTCCGCCTGGCCCGGGAGGTTTCGGCAGCCGCCGTGTTCACCAACCGGGATTACGAACCCTATGCGGTCAGCCGCGACCGGAAGGTGGCGTCCGCACTCTACGCCGCGGGAATCCATTTTGAGTCCTTCCGCGACTCCGTGATCCGCGAGGGACGGGACCTGCTCACCAAGGCCGGCGAGCCCTACACCGTCTTCACCCCCTATTCCCGGGCCTGGCGCGCGCTCCCGGTGCCCCCGCCGGTCCCGAGGGTTCCGGTGGCCCGCTCGACGGTTCCCGGTTCGGTGGTTTCCCTGCCGCTGCCCGCCGCCTCGGAGGCCCTGGGCCATCCCCTCGCGCAGCAGATCCCCGCCGCCGGAGAGCACGCCGCGCAGGAGGCCTTGCGCGCCTTCGTCGGGCGACGGGTGTTTGAGTACGACCAGCGGCGGAATTTCCCGGCGGACGATGCGGGCACCTCCGGGCTCTCCCCGCACCTGCGCTTCGGCACGATCAACATCCGCACCGTGCTGGCCAGGCTGCAGCGGGTGCGGGAGTCCGCCGCGCCGGTGCAGCTTCGCGGATGCGACACCTGGATGTCGGAACTGATCTGGCGCGAGTTCTACCTCCAGATTCTGGCGAACTTCCCGCACGTCGCCACCGGCAGCTTCCGTCCCGAGTACGACGCCCTGGAGTGGTCGGGGACGGAGGAACAGTTCGCCGCCTGGTGTGACGGCCGGACCGGATTCCCGATCGTGGATGCCGCCATGCGCTGCCTGAAGGCAACCGGGGGCATGCACAACCGTCTGCGCATGATCACGGCCATGTTCCTCACCAAGGATCTGCTGATTTCCTGGCAGCGGGGGGAGCGTCATTTCATGAAGCTGCTGGT
>JAFLEG010000640.1 GCA_017302195.1 Verrucomicrobiota bacterium | reverse complement strand
TGCCTCGACTGCGGCATCAACCACGAGGGCATCAACGCCGAGGTCGCCAAGGGTCAGTGGGAATTCCAGATCTTCGGCAAGGGATCCCGTACCGCGGCGGATCAGGTCTGGATGGCCCGCTACCTCCTGGTGCGCCTGTGCGAGCAGTACCAGGTGGACGTCAACTTCCACTGCAAGCCGCTGGGCAAGGACGTGGACTGGAACGGTTCCGGCATGCACTCCAACTTCTCCACCAAGCACATGCGCGAGGTCGGCGGGAAGGACTACTTCGAGAAGCTCATGGCCGCCTTCGACAAGTACAAGAACGAGCACATCGCCGTGTATGGCCCGGACAATCACCTGCGCCTCACCGGACTCCACGAGACGCAGTCCATTGACAAGTTCAACTACGGCGTGGCCAACCGCGGCGCCTCGATCCGCGTGCCCCACAGCTTCGTGAACAACGACTACAAGGGCTACCTCGAGGACCGGCGTCCGAACAGCCAGGGCGACCCCTACAAGATCGCCAGTCGCATCCTGCAGACCATCGCCACGGTGCCGACCAAGTAACGGTCTGCAGCGATCCGCGACACGGCGCGAACCGAAAGGTTCGCGCCGTTTTCTTTGCCGGGGGTGTGCTCCTTTATCCACCCCGCCGGCGCAGATTTGCCCACGGCCGGCAGGACCCCTATCGGTCCTGGGTGACGATTCAAGAGGTGAGCGATTCCGGACCCGACATACCTGGAATCACCGGGAGCGACACGGCCTTGCTCGACGCCTATTCCTCGGCGGTGGTCCGGGCCGTGCAGATCGCCGGGCCGGCCGTGGTGCATGTGCGCGCCGAGTCTGGATCCGGCGGCGGGGCCGGATCGGGATTTCTGATTTCACCCGACGGGTTCATCCTGACCAACAGCCATGTGGTTCACGGAGCGCGACGCGTCCAAATTGGCACCCACGATGGACGGGAAACCACTGCGGACCTGGTCGGTGACGATCCGGATACCGACCTTGCCGTGCTCCGGATTCACCTCGGGGATCTCCGATACATCACATTCGCCGGTAGGGACCGCATCCGGGTGGGGCAGATTGCCATCGCCATCGGGAATCCCTTGGGATTCGACCACACCGTCACCGCCGGCATCGTCAGCGCGCTGGGACGCACCGTCCCATCGCGCAACGGGCGCCGGATTGACAACGTGCTCCAGACGGATGCGCCCCTGAACCCGGGAAACTCCGGAGGACCGCTGGTGGGAAGCGATGGCGCCGCCTTGGGGGTCAACACCGCGATGATTCCCTCGGCGCAGGGCATCTGCTTTGCCATCGGCAGCCCGACGGCCGAGTTCGTGGCCAGTTGGCTGATCAAGGAGGGCCGCATCCGGCGCGGGCATCTGGGCATCGCGGTCCAGGATGTTCCCCTGCCGCAGCGGTGGGTCCGGGCTCACCAGTTGCGCCAAGGCACGGGCGTCCGGGTCCTCGAAGTGGTTCCGAAGTCGGCCGCGGCGGAGTGCGGTCTCCGCGCTGATGACCTCCTGGTCTGGCTCGATCATCAGGAGATCGCCGGCACCCAGGACCTCCATCGCCTGCTGGTGGGTGACCAGGTCGGTCGCCGCGCCCGTCTCGGCGTGCTCAGAGGTCCGGACCTCATCCACCTCTGGATCACCCCGAGGGAGCGTCCCGCGGAATAAGGCGGCGGGCCGGAGACCATCCTCGGGATGTCGCCGGCGGCCGGGGCCGGCGCATCTCACTTCTTGGTGGGCCTGTGGAGTCACCACCGCGTCAACCGCCGTGGAACGTACGGCCAGGCGGGAGCCTCGCCCCACCGGATTCCGGTCTTCTCGCATCGTCCAGGAAGTTGAGAGGCACCCGGCGGAAGCCTGCGGCCAACTCCGAACTTTCCATGGGACCGGCGGTACAGAATCGTTCCCGCCACCTCGGCAGTCCATGCAATGGAAGCGCATCATCTCGTGGATTGCCCTTTTCGCGGCGGTCGGTCCCATGGGGTACCTCCTCGGTCCCGACTTTGTGGCCGCTGTGCGGTCGTACACCTGGCGCGCCACCCCATGCCGAATCCTGGAGTCGTCCCTGGCCGAAGAGGCCTACAGCCGGAGCGTCACCCATGTGGTGCTCCGGGTGGCCTTTGAATACTCGGCCGGCGGGCAACGGTATCGGTCGAGGCGATTCACCACCGGGTCCCGCCAGGGAACGACCGACCGCGTGCCGATGGAACAGGCGGCCACCCAGTACCCGCCGGGCGCCGCAGCCACCTGTTTTGTGAATCCACGCGATCCCTCAGAGGCCGTGCTGCGGCGCGGGGAACTGTGGGGTGGAATCTTCCTGCTCGCACCGCTCCTGCTCCTCGGCCTGATCGAGCATGAGTTCCTCATCGGCTGGTGGGAAAGCCGCCGGCAAGGGGCGGTCGCGTCCGGCCACATTCCCCTGTCGGAGACCAATGATGCCCTGAGGCCGGACCTGCGGCTCCAGGTGTTCGGCGGATTGAGCCTGTTTTGGGGACTTGCATTCGGCACGTTCTGCGTCGGAATTCCTCTCGGACGCTGGATGGCCGTGCGGACCTGGGAGCCGGTGACCTGCCTCATCGTCCGGAACGACGTCACTCAACGCACCGGCGTTCACGGCCCGGACTATGACCATCATCTACTCTACGAGTATGCATGGCTGGAACGCGTCCACCGTTCCGACACCTGGCAACTGCATCCCGGCATCGGACGCCCGGTTGTGGATCTCCTCACCTGGGCCGGCAACCATCCCGCCGGCACCCGGACTCAAGCCTACATCAATCCCGCTCGGCCGTGGGAAGCGGTTCTCGACCGGCGGTTCGTGCCTGACTGGATTCCCGGGGCGCTTGGGCTCGCCGGCATCACCGGAGGATGGCTGCTTTTGTCGCGGGCTCGTGCCGGCCGCCGCGAAAGGGCTGGACTGAGCGGCGAGTCGCTGGAGTCCGTGACCATGGGCGGAGCCTGCGCCGGATCCCGCATCCTGCGCACCGGGTCCGGCCGTCTGGTGAGAGCCTTGCTGTTGGTCGTGGCCGCACTGCCAGCGATGGCTGCGGGAATCTGGTCCCTTGGAAAATCGTTCGAGGCGTTGCGGTCAGGGAATGGCGACGTGATGAACACGTTGTATGGCGGTGGCGCCCTGGTCCTGGCCGCGTGGCTTCTGCAGCGGTCGTATCGTCTGCTGCGCCGGCAGGCCGCTCCCGACCTGATGTTGGAGGTCACACCCGGCTCCCCGCGGGTCGGTGGCCCGGTGCAGATCCGCTGGAGTCTATCCGGCCGCACC
>JAFLEG010000639.1 GCA_017302195.1 Verrucomicrobiota bacterium | reverse complement strand
GCAGAAGGCGCTGCGAGAACGGCTGCCCCAGCTCGGCCGGCAGGCCTGCGGCGCGTTCCTGATCGAATCGCCCAGGCCGCTGCTGGTCACGCACCGGGCCGTCGGGCAGACGACGGTGTTCTACCTCCAGGCCGACCCGGCCAGCGACGGCACCCGTTACCGGGCGGGCGTGCGCCCGGTACCCGCCCTGCTCGCGGCCGTGGCGGGCCTCAGCGAGATCGCCACCCTGGAGGTCCAGACCGTGGCCCCCGCACCCGCCCCGCGTGCGCTGGTGACCGGGGATGGCGTCCAGGTGCGCTGGCCCGCGGAGGCGGCGGGCTATCGGTTGCAGCGGTCCGGGCCCCTCGGTGGTGCCTGGGCCGATGATCCGGGAATCGTGGTCCTCGAGGGCAACGAGAACCTCGTGAACGTCTCCGCCGGCACTGAGGCGACCTTCTTCCGATTGACCGACTGAACGATTCAGCATGCTCAAGACTCCTCGCTCCAGAAAACCATGAACACCCCTTACCGCGGCTCCCGCCTCGGCACCGCCCTGGCCATTCTCGTCACCCTGGTTGCGGCTCCCATTGCGGACGCCTGCAGCCGGATTCTGTGGAACAACAACCAGTTTGCCGTCCTGGTCAGCCGGACGATGGACTGGCCGGAGTCCACGGAACCGATCCTCACCGTGCTTCCCCGCGGGATGAAGCGGGACGGCGGGCTGGCCGGCAGCGAACGGGTCTTCCAGGAGAACCCCGCCCTGTGGACGTCCCGCTATGGCAGCCTGGTGACGACGATCTATGGGATCGGGACTGCGGACGGATTGAACGAGCGGGGGCTCGCCGGACACATGCTGTACCTGAACGCGACCAGCTTTGGGACCAGGGAACCCGGCAAGCCGGGCCTTCAGGCAGGGTTCTGGTTGCAGTACCTTCTGGACAACGCGGCGGACGTGAGCGAGGCCCTGGCCCTGATGGAGCGGATCCAGATCGTCATGGTCTCGGCCCGTGGGCACCACGCGAACGTCCACCTGGCCATCGAGGATGCTTCGGGGGATTCCGCAATCATCGAGTTCATCAACGGCAAGCGGGTCGTTCATCACGGCAGGGAGTTCCGGCTCATGACCAATGATCCGACCTACGACGAGCAGTTGGCCCTCCTGAAACAGCAGGACTTCTCGAAACCGAGCAGCGACCTGCCACTGCCCGGGAACGTGAAACCGACGGATCGCTTTCAGCGCGCCGCCTATTTCTCCGCGATGCTGCCGGAACCAAAAAATGAGCGGGAGGCCGTGGCCAGCGTGCTGGCGGTTGCCCGCAATGTCTCCGTGCCCTTCGGCGCGCCCTACAAGGGCTTCGGCATCTACAACACCGAGTATCGCACCGCCATCAACCTCACGGCACGCCGCTACTTCTTCGAACTGACGACCAGCCCTAACGTGCTGTGGGCCGACCTCACCCGATTCGATCTGCAGGCCGGGGCCCCGGTGATGACCCTAAATCCGGATGACCTGAACCTGTCGGGCGATGTCACGGGCCGCTTCCAGAAGGCCGCGCAGGTTCCGTTCTGATGCGGATTCCTTGGTGTCCTTGGTGTGAGGCCTCTCCGGGTAGAACTCTGCTCATCCTGGCCGGCAACCGCCGGAGGCACCCCATCCGTTCGCACTCCAAAAATCCGCCTTCCAACCAGCGGAGGGCTTTCCCACTCTCCGCGCCTTCAAACATGAGCACGTCAAAGCTGACCATCGCCGCCCTGGCCGGGGACGGCATCGGACCCGAAGTGATGCGGGAGGCGCTGAAGGTCCTCCAGGCCGCCGCCCGTCGGTTTTCACTGACTTTGGACATCACCGAGGCGCCGGTCGGCTGGGCCGGCATTGATGCGGCCGGTGATGCCCTGCCCGAAACCACACTGGCGCTGTGCCGGCGATCGGATGCCATTCTGTTCGGTTCGGTGGGGCTGCCCGATCGCGATCCCACGGTTCCCAAGGAGCGCCGCCCGGAACGGGCCGCGCTGTTGCGCCTTCGCAAGGAATTCAGCCTCTTCGCCAATCTGCGGCCGGTGCGTCTGCCCCGGGAGCTCTCCCACGCCTGTCCGCTGCGGCCGGAGCGCCAGGGGGATGGGCTGGACCTGCTGGTGGTCCGGGAGCTCACCGGCGGCCTGTACTTCGGACAGCCCAAGCTGACGGAAGAAATCCAGGCCGGGCGGCGGGCCGTGGACACCATGGTGTACACGACTCCGGAGATTGAACGCATTGCCCATGTGGCCTTCCGCACCGCCCGGGTGCGGCGCCGCAAGGTCACCAGCATTGACAAGGCGAACGTGCTGGAGAATGGCATCCTGTGGCGCGAGGTCGTCACGCGTGTGGCCGGGGAATATCCCGATGTCGCCCTGGATCACATGTTCGTGGACAACGCCGCCATGCAACTGGTGCTGCGTCCCACGCAGTTCGACGTGGTGCTCTGCGAGAATCTGTTTGGGGACATCCTGTCGGACGAAGCCGCAGCCCTGGCCGGATCTCTCGGCATGCTGCCGAGCGCCAGCCTGGGTATCACCTCCGGGGGCCGCACGTTCGGCCTCTACGAGCCGGCCGGCGGCACCGCCCCTGACATCGCCGGCAAGGACCTTGCCAATCCCATCGCCCAGATCCTGTCCGCCGCCCTTCTGCTCCGGCACAGCTTCGGCCTGGAGGACGCCGCCAAAGCCGTCGAGTCCGCTGTGGAGCAGGTCATTGCCCGGGGGCTGCGCACCGGCGACATTTACAGTCCGGCCGATCCTTCAGCCCGCAAGGTGGGCACCCACGAAATGGGTGATGCCATTGCCCAGGCGGTCGGTTGACCACCGAACTCCGACCGTCTCCCCACCCTTCCAAGTCCTGGGAGATCGCACCGTCCTGACCCTCCCTGTGGGGATGGAAGTCCACCGGGCCGCGCCACAGGCTGCCGGCATGAAGATGGACACCATGAACATCTCGCTCACGCGAGCGCAGTCCGAGTACGTGCGCCGCTCGGTCGAACGGGACTTTGGCAATGCCAGCGAATTCTTCCGCGACCTGCTCCGCGAACGGATGCGACGGGAGATCGGGGCCGACCTGGACCAACTGCAGGCCACCGACGACGACGCGCCGGCCGGCCCCTCCGCGGCGGAGATCGGGCAGGTTCTCGCCACCCAGCGCCGCGTGCGGAAGGAACGAAGCGTGCGCGTGGTGCTTGACGCCAACGTGGTGGTCGCCGGCGCGTGCTGGCAGGGCGAAGGATTTCTCTGCCTCCTCAAGCTCGCCCGCCGGCAGGCGTTCGCCGGCC
>JAFLEG010000064.1 GCA_017302195.1 Verrucomicrobiota bacterium | reverse complement strand
GCCCGCCCGCCGGCGGTCGGGCCGCCCACGGTCGCTTCCACCGTCCGCGCGTTGAAGCGGCGGCGCAGGATGAAGTTCACCACCCGCTGGTCGGCCCGGTAGCCGTAGCGCAACGCCACCTCCTCCGAGAGGATCTCGGTGCGCACGATGGCCTCGGTCGGCAGGTCCCGGATCTCGGCGAAGCTCGATATGCGCATGCCGTTGATCAGGATGAATTCACCCGTCGGGTCCTCGCGGCGCAGTTCGATGGCCTCGCCGTTCTTGTAAACAATCTCGCCGGAGCTGTCGGTAAGCTTGCCGCGCCGTCCGAGGAAGGCCGTGTTGGGGCCGTCGTCAAACACGGACAGGTTGTCCACAAAGTATCCCGCCGTGGGGGTGGAGTTGCCAAAGGGCGAGATCGTGACCATCGCCTCGCCGCCCTCCGTGCAGCAGCGGAGATGCTCCACCCGCACCTTCTGCATGAAAAAGGTGTAGCTTTCCCCGTGCTGCATATCGAGGAGCTGGGCCAGCTCCTCGTAGATCTGCAGCCGCTTCTTGGGGTCCCGGATCAGTCCGCCGTCCGGCTCGAGCAGTCCGAGGAAATCCACATCGCCCACCACCGGACGCGGCGGACCGCCGCCCGGCCCTTCCATGGTGAGTTCCCAGGTCCGCCGGCGCGCCCCGGTCACCGGATCCACGACGCCTTCCACCGGGGTGTGGGTGACCTTTCGGGACTCGGTGATGCCCTGCTTCACCCCCTTGCGGTTCGCGAACTGGGCGCCCTCGTCGAAGCTCACCCCGATCTCGATGGTGGAGACGTCCGGCCCGAGTTCGTGGGCGGGCCCCAGCTTTTCCCATTCCTCGACGCGGACCTTCAGCCGTCGGCGAACCTCCCCCGAGAGGACCTTGTTCTCCCTGAGCTTCGGGTGCTTGGCCCGCAAGCCTTGCATGTACTGGTCGAGGGCCGCCTCGAACTCCTTGCCCTTTTTCCCAATGAGATCATGGGGCGGTTCGACGAGCTCCAGCTTCGAGAGCGCGTCCGGGCGATATCCCAGAAACTCCACGTCAATGTCGCTGACCGTCTTCCATTTCAGCCCCTGGGGCTTGGGCCAGGCGAGGTTGTCCTTCAGGAACTGGAGCGCCCGCGGATGGCGCGACCGGAAGGTGGCGATGATCTGGTGCTTCTGGCAGAACTCCTGAAGGGCCTTCCGCTGCTCGGAGCTGATGCCATAGATCCGGGCCAGCAGGTTGTCGTCGAGTTCGTCGCCCGCGCGCAGGACCGTGCCCAGGTCGGTGACGTTGGGGTCGGCCTCGGCGGCGGCCACCCGCTCGCTCAGCGTCGCCCGCTGACGCGCCGCCTCCTGACGTTCGGCCGCCGCCACCACGTTGTCGGTCAGGTCGGTGGCGGTGGAGCGCATGGACTTCATCATCGTCTGGTAGGTGCGGGACACCACCAGCGGCTCCAGCAGCAGGTCGGGGTTGGCTCCGAAGAATTTGCCGACCTGGAACTGGACCTCCTCCAGATTGCCCTCATCCACGGCTCGGAAGAAATTGTCCACAGCCCCCATGACGTGGATGGAGAAGGCTTCAAACGCCATGGGAATCTTGCCGCCGCCTTCACCGGCCATGACGCCCAGGTTCACAAAGGTGAGATACTCCACATAGGCCTCCTGCAGCAGCGCTTCCCTGGCGGCCGGGTCACCCCGGACCGCCTTCCAGAGCGTCCGGTTGAGCCATACGTTGTGCGCCATCAGCATGGCCCCCATGTTCTGGAACTCCTCCTTGGACTTGGAGGCGAACTGGTAGAGGCCGTACATCCCCTCGGCGAACTCGAAGTAGATTCCCTGGCTCATGCCGCAGAGCCAGGCGGGCAGGCCGCTTTTCCGGCACTCATCCCGATAGGTGTCCGGCGGGGCGGGCTGGGCGGCGAACTCCACCTCGAATTCATCCAGCCAGTCCTCGTCGAGCAGCGCCTGATCCGTGGCGAGGGTCAGCGAGCCGTCGTCCTCGGTCACCCACAGCCGCACGCCGTACCGGACCAGCCCCCTGGACGGCACATGAGTGGGGAAGGAGCGGAACAGGGCATGGGTGGAGACGCGGCGGGCCGGACCTTCGGGAGGGAGGGTGAACACGAAGTAGCGGTCGGGAGTGGCCCCTCCCGGACCCATGAACCCGCCTCCCAGGTTGCCCTCGTGCAATTGATACACGAGCACCACCAGATCACGTCCATCGCCGTTGGTCTGGGAGACGTTCTCGACATAGCCTTCGACCCGCACGGGCTGACCCGACCGGTAACTGGTGCGTCCGTCCTGGGGCCGGATGCCCCATTTCAGCAGCGGCTTGTCCACGAGGACGAGATTGGTCTGGGCGATGCTCTGGATGGGGGTGGTGCCGATGCCGCCCATGACACGCGCCCGGACCTTGAGGTCCGCCGGCGCGAAGAAGGCGTTGAGATTCCACACATAGGCGGCGGATTGTTCGGGCTCCAGGGTGAACGACTCGGGCTTCTCCGCGGTGCCCGCCGGCGGGATAAACCGGAGTGGCGTCAGGGGCACGCCCGGATTCTTCGGATCATTGCTGGAGATGAGCGTCAGGATGTCCTCCGCGCCCGGCACCGAGATGTCCGTCACCGGCTGGTCGGACTGGTTCTTGATGAGGAGGAGGATCTCCACGCAGTTGTTGTTGGTGCCGGGCGATCCGGCGGCCAGCTCGATGCAGGTGCGGCTCTGGCGGTTGGTGGAGAGTTGATTGAGCGCAAACATCTTCGGGGTGACCCGGAGTGTCACCTGAAGCGGATCCACGGTGATCCTCTGCACATCCCGGTCCTCCTGCACCGGGCCGGCGCCGGTGGTGAAGGAAATCCGGGAGTTCACCTCGGTCACCCCCGGCTTGAGCGCCTTCATGGCCACGGCGAAGCGACGGCTCGGGGCCTCCCGGGTGAGGACAAACGGCTCGATGTCCTCCGTCGCCCCAATGTCGAGGAGTTCGGCAGGGCCTTCCTCGACGATGGGAAGGCGGGGCGTGACGGTCAGCGGATCCTCGACATAGGACGTGACCGTGACCGTGGCGACGAACTCCTCGTTCACGTCGAACTTCTGCTTGGGCAGCTCAATGTCCACCCGGGCATCCCGGTCGCTGATCACGGTGATGCGGCTTTCCGGCGTCTGCAGGGTGATCGGGCCACAGGTGCCGGTCCCGGTGAGGGAGGCGGAACCCACATACTGGCCCGGCGTGATGACCTCCCACTCGGAGAGAGATTCCCAACGTTCGCCGGGTCCGAGCCGATCCGGGGCCGGCGGCCAGGCGATGCCCACCTGCCGGAAATAGGGGAAGGTCACGGCCTGCTGGATCCGGAGGTTCTCGACGGTTCCCCGGCCGAAATTGTCGAGGGTCGTGCGGACCGTGAAGCGGTTGCCCACCCGGACCGTCACCTTGCCGTCCAGAAACTCGAATCCGGAAACACCCTGCGCCCGGAAACTGAGGTCCGGGCAGGCGGGGGTCAGCAGGAGATGTCCCATGCTGATGGCGCCGGCGTCGTTGACGTACACCGGCACGCCGAGTCCGGCGGGACGGGCCAATTCCGCCAGGATGCGGGGGTCGTCACATTGGTTTCGGAGCAGTTGGCGGAGATCCACATGGCCAGCCGAGCCTTCGAGGTTTCCCGGGGGGCGCCCGATGACCCCGAAATTGTTGATGTCGGATCCATCGGTGGACACCCCCCGGTCGTTGATGGCGTTCATGCCGGGGGCCGGCAATTGACCCTGCTCGTTGAGATCGAGTCCGGACTGGACCTGCACGGGAGTGAGGAGGCCTCCCGGCTGCAGGATGTAGAAACCCTGCGGCGAGCCGCCGCCGGGCGAGGTCTCGATCAGCATCTGCCCCGCATTGTTGATCCGCAGGCCCTTGCTTCCGTAGGCCCGCCCGGTGATGGGCGGATAGACCTCCTGGGCCAGCGCGCGCAGCGACGGATAGAGATCCTCCAGGTACTGAAACCCGTCCTCGTTGGAGAAGAGGAACGCCTTCGGCGGCGGCTCGGAGAATCCGGGCCGCTCCTTGCGCCAGCCGATCACGTAGCGGCCGTCGGCGCTGATGTCCTCGGCCTCGGACGACGCATTGCCTGGGTCATTGGGTGGACGGAGCGCACTCTGGCCGTTGAACTGATTGAAGGTGCCGGCGACGCTGCTGCCCAGCACCCCCACCACCGTGGACGCCACCTCGGTCCCGAACGGACCCAGGTCATAGGTCACCGCCTCGCTGATGGCGTTCATCCGGGGATAGACGCCCGAGGAGGGCGGGATGTAATGCACCTCGTAGATCTTGCCGAACAGCCGGACCTCGCACGCCGTCGCCGCCCGGGCCGAACGGCTTGTGACCGCGGCCAGCAGGAGGAAGACCAGGGTGGTCCAACAGGAACGCCCCACGGACCCCCATCGGAAGGCTGCCACCCGGCTTTGGGCATGCGTTCCACGGCATGGAGGGAACGGCGATGGGACCTCGTGCATGACCGCAATCTCCGCAAGGCGACAGCGCGCGGCAATGAATGTCTTTAACGGGCGGCGGATCGAAGACACCCCCCCGAATCGGTGGCGTGATCCTCGCCCCACCAGTGGGGAACGATGAAGTGACGGCCGTAGGAGGCGAGGTCACGAGAACACACCAACAAGTGGGTGCTTCCCCCAATGGACCGCCCACCACCTCGGTCGGCCCGCCGTCTTTACCGAGCACCGGGAGCGGCCGGACGCCCGGAGCCCGGAATTGCGACCGCCCTTCACTCTCAAGCGGGGTTTCGACCGGCTCGTCCGCGGCCGGAAGGTCCTGCTCGTGGACGACATCGTGAACACCGGGTACTCGATCCGGGAGACGGCGCGGGCGGTTCGGGCCGCTGACGGTGAGGTGGTGGTGGCGGCGGCCTATTGCTCCCGCGGCAACGCCGATGCCGCGGCCATGGACGTGCCGGACTTCATCTACCTGGTCAACATCCTGCGCATCCCCACTTCGGACCGCGCCCGCCGGCTTGAGAACCTCTGCGCACTGCATCTGCTGAAGGCCTGCCATCATTGGACGGATACCGTCCAGGGTGAGTTTCACCTCCACTTCCGGCATCAGCTTCAGCCCGAGCGTTGTGTCCAACGGGTGGACATCGCCGGACAAGATCGCGAGCACCCGGCGCATCAGGTTCGCGTCATGAGCTACAGGAAGTTCTTTGCCAGCGAGGTCTCAGAAGGACCCGATGAGCTGGAGGTAGTACCAGTTGGCGTCGTGGGAGCCGCCGGTGTTGGCGAGGGATTCGTCCACGTACTGGCCGGTGAAGTAGTGACCGAATCCGGCCTCGACGTTGAACCACTTCTTCACCGGGTAGTTGAGGATGAGATCCAGCTCCTGGCCGAGGTGGGCCTGGTTGTCGGGCCGGATGCCGTAGCCGCCGGTGGTGCGGGCGGCGCCGCCGACGTTGTAGAAGAAGTCCTCGGTGGTGAGGGTCCAGTCCACGTAGAAGTTGAGGGTGACCCGCAGCTTGCCGATGGGGAACCAGGTGGTGGTCAGGGCCACCTGGCGCATGTTCTGCCAGGAGAGGAAATCCATGAACCCATAGAATTTGTGGTTGGTGGGGTAGAGGTTGACGAAGGTGGTGTGCTCGTCATCGGTGGGATCGTGGTCCCCGGAGGCCTGGTTGTAGAAGAGGCCGATCCGGGGTTTGGCCCAGGCGTTGGTGAACTGGTAGCCGCCCTCGAAGTGCAGCGCATAGGCGAGGTGCTCCATCTTCTCGCCGTTGATCACCACCGGCGTGTTGCGCGGGTACTGGAACTGACCCACCTGCCCGGCCATCTCGACGTCGTAGTACCAGCCGCGGAGCTGGGTGGGATCGGACTTGAGATGAGTGCCAAAGGTGTAGATGTCGCGGGGGGAGTTGCCGCGCTGGACGGTGCCGACGTTGTTCTGGGAGTTGTTGTTGGCGTTGTCGCCCAGGAAGTAGAACTCGGCGATGGTCTTGGGGAGGGCCCCGCGGGTCTGGGAATAAACGCCCCAGAAGACCTCGTCCCAGTTGACGATGTCGGTGCCGCGGTTGACGGGCAGGACCTGGCTGCCGGCGAAGGCATCAATCCAGAACTTGTCCTGGGCGTAGCGCAGCTTGGCGGCGTCGAAGACCCGTCCGATGTTGTCCCAGATGAAGCCGCCGACGAGGCGTTCCTCGCCATAGCTGAGCTCCTGGCGACCGGCCTGGAAGGAGAGTGGGAACTCCCTGGGGTTCCCGAGCACGGCGTAGTACTGGTAGAAGCCCATGGGGTTGTTGGCCTGGGGATTGGGATCACCAGCCCAGCCGTTCTGGGAGCTGCCCTGGGCCTCGACGTAGCCGCGGAGCCAGTCGGTGGGGGCGTAGCCGGTCCAGAGCTGGGTGCGGAAGAGGGAATAGTTGTTGTGGGCGACGGGGGAGGCGGCGTTGAAGTCCACGGCCAGGGGGCCGGCGCCATTGGCGGCGAAGTAATTGCGGGACTCGTAGCGGAAGCGCTCCCAGGCGCCGAAGGTCCAGCGGTTGAACTGCGGGGACTGCTCGCGCAGCCAGGAGTCGAGGAGGCCCGGGTAGGGACGCCAGGCCAGGGGATTGGGCGGCGGGGGCGGATAGACGTAGGAGGAGGCCGGAGCCGCCGCGGGGACGGCGTTGGTGGGCGCACCCGCCGGACTCTGCGCCAAGGCCGCCCCGGCCATCCCGGAACACAGTCCGAAGGCCAGCGCCGCGCGCAGGGAAACGGGTCGGCTCTGGGCGCGCAGCGCCGGACTCGAGGACTCGGGGTGGAGGGGCAGTTTCAGGTGTGACGAATTCATGGGGGTGGGGTGGGAACCGGCGATGCTCCTGGGGAGGAAGGCCACGAACACCGCCGGTCCAGGGTCCGCCGGGCGCCATGGGGATCGCGTCCGTTCAGACCAGCCATTCTTTGCCCGAAATGCCGCGGTGCGTTCAAGTCACCGACGATGAATCCTTTTGCGGTCGGCCAATAGCAGCTCTCAGGCACGGCATGCCGATTCTCCGGCCGGTGGCACACACGGGACATTGTTCGTAGTCCCGGCTTCAGCCGGTCCAGGCACGGGAGCCGCCCCAAGGTGGGAATACCCACAGCCCCGGAGAGGCCTCACACCCAGGCCGCAAAGGACACCAAGGACCTCGCGGTTCGGGCAAGGGCATGTCCACGGCAGCCCCTCTGCGGTCGAACGATGGGCTTATGGATTCCGGCAAGTTTCCCCCTCCGGGAAAGGTCTGGCCCTGGGTGCCTCTCGTGTCCCTGGTGTGAGGCCTTCCCCGCATTGAGAGCGGCTGCTGCGCCCTCCGACCCCTTGCCAGAGCGCCCGGCAGGCCGTACCCCTCACGCTTCGATTGCACATGAAGCGATTTCTCCGTTCTGACGTGTTCCTGCGATGCTGGACGCTCCTGCTCGGCCTGCTCCTGGTGGGCGCCGTGTGGGCGCAGGCGCCCTCCACCAACGCTGCCGGCGGCACCAATGCGGCGCCCGGACTGGCCCCGGCGTCCCTGCTCAACGACTCCCAGGTGGCGTTTCTCCGGGAGAACCGGTCCCTGCTCACCTTCGGACTCGACCGCATCGAGATCCTGCAGCGGGAACTGCTGCACCGGCCGCTGTGGCAGTACCTGGCCACCGTGCTCTACGCCCTGATCGCCTTCCAGATGTCGCGCCTGGTGGACTGGATCATCCACACCCGGCTCAGGCGTCTGGCCGAGCGCACGGACACCGAATGGGACGACGTGCTGATCGGTCTCGTGGATGGCCCGGTGAAGGTGATCACCTTCGTGGTGCTGCTGAACATCGGGCTGCAGCTCTTCGACTGGCCCGACGTGCTGGAACTCTGGATCGCCCGGCTGACCTACGTCGCCGTGGCGGTGTCGGTGGTGCTGGTGGTGCTGAAGGCCGTGGATGCCGGCATCGCGCTGTGGCGCAAGCGGCTGACCCCGGACGGCGACCATGACTTCAATGACCATTTCCTGCTGCTGGTGGGCAAGGCGGCCAAGGCCGTGATTGCCGTCATCGCCGTGTTCACCCTGGCGGGACACCTCGGCTTCGACATCCGGACCGCGCTGGCCTCCGTCTCGGTACTGGGCCTGGCCCTGGGCCTCGCGGCCCAGGATACCGTGGGCAACCTCTTCGGCGCGGTCTCGGTGTTCCTGGACAAGCCGTTCAAGATCGGGGACCGGGTCCGCATCGGCGATGCGGATGGCGTCGTCGAGGAGATGGGCCTGCGGTCCACGCGCATCCGCAATCTGGACGGATTCCTGGTCACCGTGCCCAACAAGGAGGTCGGCAACTCCCGCATCGTGAACATCACCCGGCGCCCGACCATCCGCGCCACCTTCGGCATCGGGCTCACCTACGACACCCCGGCGCCGCGCGTGAAGCGCGCCGCCGAGCTTCTGGAGGAGATCCTGAAGTCGGATCCGATGACCCACGACTGCATCGTACACTTCAACCGCTTTGGTGACTTCTCGCTCAATCTCGACGTGGTGTACTGGTGCCGGTCCAACGATTTCCGGGAGTACACCCGGATCTTTCAGAACCTCAACCTGACCATCAAGGAGCGCTTCGACGCCGAGGGACTGCGCTTCGCCTTCCCGACCCAGACCATTCAGATCGAGAACGCGGGCCGCAGCGCGGCCGGGTGACGGCTTGCCGCCGCCGCCCCGCCCCTGGGTCCTTCCGTACGCCTCAAATTGGATCGCGCCGCTGGGGCGCGGCGATGGATGAGGGAAATGTGGCCAGAACGCCGGCCGGCGGGTCAGGCCGCGTGAATGCGGTGGTCATCGAATCCCGGTCCCGAAAACGAATGCGCAGACGGCCAGGGTGACCACGATCACGGCTGAGAACGCAAGCAAGCCAAAAGCCGACAGAGCCAGCCTCCAACCCAGAGACACGGAACTGAGGAACGGGGCCGCCACGCAGCAGCACAGCGATAGGGCGAGCAATGGCAATGAGAGCGCGCGTCCGAAGAGCGATGAATCCCAATCCCACGCCGGATGACTCACCTTGCATGCAACAAGAAACACACACGGTACGGAGGCCAGACCAACAACAAAGCAAACCCAAGGTGCGGCAGGATGTCTGCGGCAGGGGACTGATGGTAACTCTGGCATGGTGCATGAATTGGCCAACCGTCCGGTACAGTTCATCAGGAATTGGGAGGCTGCACGACGAAGTTCGTTGCCGGCCGGGGGCGGGGCGTGGAAGACAAGGGGGTGTCGTCGGAGCATGTTCCCAGCGGAGACGCGTCACGAGGGATCGGATTCCTCCAGGAGGCCTGTCCGCAGTTTCTGGAACGGGTCGCGGTGCGGCGTGGGGAGGTGCTGTTTCGTGCCGGGGATGCGGCGGACGCGCTGTATCTGGTGGAGTCGGGGGAGATGGCGGTGCTGCTGGAGGTGACGCCGGGGGAGCGGACGGAGGCGCGGCGGCTGGGGGTGGGGCAGTTGCTGGGGGAGATGGCGCTCTACCGGGCGCAGTTGCGCATCGCCACGGTGGAGGCGGTGGCGGACTCGGTGCTCTGGCGGCTGACGGCGGCGCGCCTGCGGACGCTGGAGACGGAGCATCCGGAACTCGCGCTGGCGCTGCACCGCCAGGCGGCGGTGCTGCTGTCGGAGCGGGTGGCGTTCGGGAACCTGGAATTGAAGGAACCGCTGGTCCGGCTGGCGCATGCGCTGCGCGGGCTCGCGGCCGGCGACTTTGCCCCGGAGGCCTGGGATCATCCCGGGGTGGCGGACGCCGCCCGCCGTGGCGATGAGGTCGGGGAGGTGGCGCGGGCCACGAGCTTCCTCGTGGGACGGCTCCAGGCCTACCTGGAGGAGCTGCGCCGGGCCACCGCCGCGCGGGAGGCGGTGGAAAGTGAACTGCGCATTGCCGGGGAGATTCAGAACAGCCTCCTGCCGCCGCCGCTGACGCCGGCCGGGCGGTCGCGGGTGGACTTCGCCGCCTTCATCCGTCCGGCACGCGAGGCCGGCGGCGACCTGTATGACGGCTTCTTCCTGCCCGACGGACGCTTCCTCGCGCTGGTGGGTGATGTGTCCGGGAAGGGGGTTTCGGCCGCGCTGTTCATGGCGCTGGCGGCCACGGCGCTGCGGACGCTTTCCGGGCGGGTGGCGGATCCCGGCGAGCTGCTCGGACAGGTGAACCGGCTGCTGTGCGAGCGGAACGCCACGCTGCAGTTCGTGACCGTCTGTGCGCTGATGCTGGAGCCGGACTCCGGCCGGCTCGCCTGGGCCAACGCGGGGCATCCGCCGCCGGCGCTGCGCCACCGCGGCGGGGACGTCGAGTGGCTGGATGGACCGCGGTCGCCGCCCCTGGGTGTTTTTGAGGAGGCGTCCTATCCGACGTGGCACCGGACCCTCGACCCGGGCGACGCCGTGGTGGTGTTTTCCGACGGGGTATCGGAGGCGATGGATCCGCTGGGAACGCTGCTGGGAGTGGACGCCGTCGCGGCATGTCTGAGTTATGGAGCGCTGGGTGCCGCCGCCGATCTTGTCGCGCGGGTGGTGGCGGCTGTGGACGCCCACCAGGCCGCGGCGCCTCAGGCAGACGACATCACGCTGGTGGCGCTCCGGCTGCCGGCTCGACCTGCAGGGCCGTGAGCAGCCCGGCGACTCCGAGCACTTCCCGGACCGCCGGTTGAGGCGCGGTAAAGCGGACGGTGCCGCCTGCCGTACGCAGGGACTTCGATGCCATCAGGAAGAGGCGCAATCCGGCGCTGCTCACGTACTCCAGCGCCGAGAGGTCCCAGGTCAGGTGCCGCACTCCGGCGGCGATCCAGTTCCCGATGCGCTGTCCCATCTCGGGACTCGTCAGGCTGTCCAGACGTCCCGCAATGGCCAGCGCGAGGCGGTCCCCGTCGCGCGAGGCAACCAGTGTCAGCGCGGGAGGACCGGGATGACGCTCGACCGTGAACCGGTTGCCATCCCTCGTCCGCTCATGGACACAGACCTGCATGAGCTGTCGGACCAGGTGAATGCCCAGGCCGCCAATCGGTCGTTCGTCGAGCGGACGGGTGATGTCCGCCGGAGCGTTTGCGAGCGGATCGTACGCCGGGGCGTCATCGGAAACCGTCGCGCGGAGCACCCCCGGAGCGGGGCTGTCCAGCTCGACCCGGATCTCGCGGTCCCTGGCGCCGCCAAACCCGTGGGTGATGACGTTGGTGACGATCTCCTCCAGCGCGAGCTGGAAGGCGGACCGGTCGGCGGATGCAGCCTTCGCACTGTCCGCGATCGCGGCCGCGGCGTCCAGGAGCCGGGGCAGCTCGTCCAGACGACTGGACAGGCGCAAGGTGCCGGGTGGCGGTGACGGGAGGGCCATCGGACGTCAGATGTAGCGCTCGCGCAGCATGGCGGCGGCGTCCTCATCGAGCTGTTCGCGTCTCCGGACCTCGTCAAAACGCTCCAGCAGGTCCTCGGCCCGCAGCCGGCGCTTCTCCGCGCCGCGCAGGTCATGCAGCACCCGGCCGCGGTGCATCATGAT
>JAFLEG010000638.1 GCA_017302195.1 Verrucomicrobiota bacterium | reverse complement strand
TTGGCCCGCGCGTGGTCACCCCCGCCATCCTTGCCGGCATAGGCCTCCTTGTGATCGAGACCGCCGAGGATCTGCAGGTCCTTCCGA
This sequence comes from Verrucomicrobiota bacterium, assembly GCA_017302195.1. Lineage (GTDB taxonomy): Bacteria > Verrucomicrobiota > Verrucomicrobiia > Limisphaerales > UBA9464 > UBA9464. The sequence goes on along the minus strand of JAFLEG010000638.1, from coordinate 3,192 downwards.
AACGCCTCCAGCGGCTGCAGGGTGGGCCCGAGCTGGAAATCGGTCTCCCCGCCCTCCGGCCACCAGGACGCGGGAATGGCGCCGTTGGGAAAATAGACGAAGGCGGTTCGCAACGGCGCTCCCGCCGGGGTGAGTCCCGGCAATCCCGCCGCATCACCGGCCCCCAGCAGACGCCCCGGGCAAAACGACGCCAGGGCAGGCAGGGAGATGCAGGCACCGAGGCCCCGCAGGAACTTACGACGATGCAGGGCGGCCGGACGTGACGCGGCCTCAGGCGCGGAGGGGATCGGGTTCATGGCGGCGATGAGGATGAGTGCCGGGAGACCTCCCGACGTTGCTGGAAGGCGGCTGATTCGACAATGGCATTGATCAGCTCACCCATCCGGCCACCTGAGGCGTCCAGACGCGCGACGATGCGATCCACGGTCTCCACATCTTCCGGTCCCAGTCCGCGCCCGAGGGCATAGGTGAGCAGCTTCTCACTGAGGCACCGGAGGAAATCCATGCGGCGCTCCGTGGCCAGGATGCGCTTCAGCCCGCGGACATCCGAGAAGGACTCCCCGGTGATGAGCTGGCCGTCCGCCTCCAGGGGCAGGCCGAACTCCTGGTCACGCCACATGCCCATGGCATTGAATGGCTCCAGGGCCAGCCCGAGGGGATCCATGCGCTGATGACACGAACGGCAGAGCGGCTGGTTGCGGTGCTGTTCCAGGGACGCCCGCAAGGACACCGGACCGTTCGTGCCGCCCGGGGCCTTCTCCTCCAGCGAAGGGACATCCGGAGGGGCCGGGGGAGCGGGCGTGCCCAGCAGGTTGTCCAGCAGGAACACCCCGCGCTTCACCGGGGAAGTCCGCGTCGGATTGGACGTCACCGCCAGCACGGTTCCCTGGGTGAGCACGCCGCCCCGGACACTGTCCGCAGGCAGCGACACCCGCCGCATCTCGTCGCCAGCCACGGAAAGGTTGGTCAACCCATAGTGCCGCGCGAGCCGCTCGTTGAGGAAGGTGTAATCGGCGTCGAGGAATTCGAGCACGCTCCGGTTCTCCCGCAGGATGAGCTCGAAGACCATCTCCGTCTCCCGGCGCATCGCCCGGCGCAGGTCGCCAGAAAGTTCCGCACGTTGACCGCCGGGTCGGAAGATCTCGCTCCGGATCCGCGCCAACTCGTCTTTCTCGTCCTCGGACAACGTGGCGGGTTCCCGCTCGCGGAGCTTGCGAAACCGGGCGCGCTTGCGCTCGCGCTCCGGATCCGGCTTCTCCTCGCGCCCCAGGACCGTCCGGCTGTCAATCACCACGGACTCGATGTCCCGCGACTGCAGCCACTGACCGGGAAAATTCTGGAGCAACGCGGCGGACTTCGGATCCGCCAGCATCCGCTGCACCTGGGCCGGAAGCTCCTGGCGCAGGCGCCCCTCGGACACCAACCGGCGCAGGGTGTCGTCCGGCATGGAGGACCACAGGAAGTAGGAGAGACGGGCGGCGAGCGCCGGCTCGTCGAGCCGGCGGTGGGGACTCTCGCCGTCCGCAGGCTCCACCGCCTCCTCCAGGAACAAAAACCGCGGGGAGGCGAGCACCGCCGTCATGGCCTGCGCCACCCCGGCTTCAAAGGTGCGGCCCGCATCCGGATCCGTGACCCCAGACAGCGCGACCAGGCGATCCAGCGTGGCGGCATCCACCGGACGCCGGAACGCCCGCGTCGCAAAGTCGCCCAGCACGGCCGCCGCCATGGGCCGGCGATCTTCATCCCGCACGGGGACGCCTTCCGGGAAGAACCGGGCATGATTCGCCGGACGCACCCACTGCCCCGGATCCATCGGCCCGCGGACCACCACCCGGTGGATGCGCAGGGCCAGGGATCGCACCGGCTTTTCCCCGGGGGTCAGCGGTTCCAACCCCAGGGTCAGACGGTGATTTCCCGGAGTCCAATGCCGGGTGGCCTCCAGCCGGAACGACCGGTCCCCTTCCCGGGCAAACTCCTGGCGCGCGACCTCCTCACCATCCACCCGGAACACCAGCCGGCACCGGTTGTAGTCGCAGGCGTCATCCACGAATTTTTCGGAGGTGTTGAGTTCCACCACCACCTGGTAGTCCCCGGCATGGGCGATCTCGACCCCCGACTGGACGGTGGCCGCCTCCCCATAGGGCAGACTCAGCGGTCCCTCGCCGCCCGGGCTTGAATCTCCCGGCTTCCGGAAGCGCCGGCCGGCGACGGACACCTCGGCAGGGACCGAGGACACCTTGGGCACGGCCTGTTCGACGATGGCCTGGGCGGCCTTGAGGTATTTCTCAAGCAGCAGCGGCGACAGCGTGAGCACCTCGCCGAGGTTGTCGAACCCATGCCCGGTATCGTCGGGGGGGAACTCCTCATCCGTCCGGAAGTCCACCCCCATGAGATCGCGGATGGTGTTCCGATACTCCACCCGGTTGAGGCGGCGGAGCGTGACGCGTCCGGGATCCGGATGCGCCGGATCGAGGCCCAGCGCGCCATACTTGATCCACGTTTCTAGACGGCGGCGCTCCTCCGCGGTCGGTTGCTCCTTCTTGAATGGGGGCATCAAGCCGGCCCGCACATTCTTGAGCACCGAATGCCAGAGCTCTCCGGATCCGGGCACCCCATTGGTGACCGCCAGTTGATCAAAAGCCACCCCACCCTTGTTGGCCCCGTCGGCGTGGCAGTCGGCGCAGTAGCGGGTAATCAGCGGCTGGATGTCGCGGGAGTAATCCCCCGCCTCCGGACGCGAGACCCCGGCGGCCACTGGAAGTGCGAGCCAGGTCGCGAGAAAGCCCCCGGCCCACACCGCAGCGTCTCGGGGGTTCAGATCCATGCCTCCCGTGGAGACTGTTTTCCTGCGGGAAGGGTTACGCGCTTCTGCGGTCTAATCCGCCAGCCGCACGATATAGCCGCCGGACTTCGAATCCGACTCCAGGACGATCAGGTTGCGCTTCTGGGCGTCGAGCAGGAGGTCGTTGAACGACTTGAATCCATAGGCCCGCTCGTTGAATCCAGGATTCCGCCGCTTGATGGCCTGCTTGATCATCGAGCCCCAGATCGGGTCGTCCCCTTCCCGGGCCTCGGTCAGCGCCTCCAGGGTGACCACCACCTGTTCCAGCGCGTCAATCAGCGGCGGGCCCTTGGGCTCCTCCGGAGCGGGCCGCGCCACCGCGGGTTCCGGGGCCGCGCCGCCGCTGCGCG
>JAFLEG010000637.1:2877-3294 GCA_017302195.1 Verrucomicrobiota bacterium | reverse complement strand
GACCGGGCGCTCGCGGTCTCCGGCCAGGATCCGGACCGCGCCGTGGATGCCGCCTGGCGGCTGGCCCTGGGACGTCCGGCCACGCCCGACGAACAGGTCCGCGCCCGCGCGGCCATCCGGGACCGCGGTCTGGCCCACGTCTGCTGGGTGCTGTTGAACTCGACGGAATTTGTCTATGTCCGCTGACCCTCCCGCCCCGCCACCTGCCCTGCCCCTCTCGCGACGGCACTTCCTGTCGGGCGCCTCCGGCGGCCTGGGAGGCGTCGCGCTGGCATGGCTTCTGAACCGGGACACGGCCCGCGCCGCCGCCGCCGCCCTCGCTCCGGACAGCGCCCGTGCGCCGCTGTTTGCGCCCCGGGCCAAACGGATCGTGCAGATCTTCTGCTGCGGCGGCGTCAGCCACCTCGACACCTTTGA
>JAFLEG010000637.1:0-2867 GCA_017302195.1 Verrucomicrobiota bacterium | reverse complement strand
CCACAAGCCGGAACTGGAGCGCATGCATGGCAAGGCCCTGGAGGGCAAGGGGGAGAATCTGGGATTCTTCGGGCAGCCCGGAAAGCTGATGAAGAGCGTGTATCCCTTCCGGCAGCACGGAGCATGCGGCGCCTGGGTGAGCGATCTGCTGCCCCATCTGGCGGGATGCGTGGATGACCTGTGCTTCATCCATTCGATGTATGCCAAGAGCAACAACCACACGCCCGCCACCTTCCAGATGAACAGCGGATTCACGCTGAACGGATTCCCCTGCATGGGCGCCTGGCTCAGCTACGGCCTGGGCACCGAGAACGAGAACCTGCCCGCCTTTGTGGTGCTTCCGGATCCGCGCGGGCTCCCGGCGGGCGGGTCCATCAACTGGACCTCCGGATTTCTGCCCGCCAATCACCAGGGCGTGCCGTTCCGCACCCAGTCGAAGGAACCCGTCGTGGACCTCCACACGCCGTCGTCGGTGTCGCCCGCGGATCGGACGGCAGACCTGCAGTTGCTGGACTCCTTGAACCGGGACTTCGCGGCAGCGCACCCGGGAGACCAGGCATTTGCAGCACGGCTGCGTTCGTACGAACTGGCCGCCCGGATGCAGTCCAGCATCCCCGAGGCCACCGACCTGGATTCGGAGCCTGAGTCCATCCGGCGGCTCTACGGACTGGATCAGCCCGCCAACAAGGGCTTCGCGCGCAACTGCCTGATGGCCCGCCGTCTCCTGGAGCGCGGGGTGCGCTTCGTCCAGATCCTCAACGGCGGCGCCTTCGGAAGCCCCCGCATCAACTGGGACGGCCACGAAAACCTCCGGGAAAACCACGACACGCAGGCCGCCACCATGGACCAGCCGGTGGCGGCGCTGATCCGTGACCTCAAACAGCGCGGCCTGCTGGAGGACACGCTGTTCGTGTGGTCCACCGAGTTCGGACGCAGCCCCGTCACACAGGGCATTGACTCGCCCGGACGCGACCACCACCCCACCGCCTTCACCTGTTTCCTGGCGGGCGCCGGGGTCCGGCCCGGTCACCGGTACGGAGCCTCCGACGAACTCGGCTACTTCGTCGGGGAAAACAAGGTCACCATCCCCGACTTCCACGCCACCCTGCTGCACCTGCTGGGTGTGGATCATGAAAAACTCACCTTCTACCACAACGGCATCAACCGCCGCCTCACCGACGTGCACGGCGAAGTGATTCGGGGAATCCTGTCATAGCGCCCCAGGATGGTGCGAGGGGTTCACTTCATCCCTCATCCTTCATCGTTCATCCTTTCCGAAGGGGGCCGTCAGAATCGGCGCAGGTCGCGGGGGGGATTCACGGGACGCCGGGGCGGCGGATTGGTCTTGAAGGCCGACCGGAACAGCCAGTGACGGGTGAGCAGCGTCTGAATGGTATCGGCCAGCGAGCCGACGTTGCGCGTCAATTGATTGGCGTCGGCGAGCAGGTTGGTGTTCTGCCCCAGTTGGAGATTCACGTTGCTGAGGGCCACGCCGACATCCGCCATGCGACCGTTGAGATTGCTGAGGGTGAGCGCGATCGGGCCCGACCCCGGGTCCAGATTCGACAGGGTCAGCGCCAGTTGCTGGTTGAGGTTGGTGGGCAGCAGCAGTTCCCCGATGCCGCCGGGCTTCTGGAGCGCCGGACGCACATCCGCCACCAGACCGTTCATGGAATCCACCGCGGCCTGGAGCTTGGGCATGCTGTCCTTCAACTGGGCGGTGACGGAGGTCAGGTTGCTCAGCGTGGCGGCAATCTGGTTGGTCAGTCCGAAGACCTGCGGCAGGGCCTGGTTGACCGTGCCCGCGATCTCTGACAGCCGCTGCTGCAGGGCCTGGGATTCGCTGGCCTTCAGCCAGAACCCCTTGCCCTTCCCGGCCTCCGCCAGCGGCAGATAATTGCGGTTGGTCAGTTTCGGATCGTACACCATCGCGTCCGAAAGCATGAGTGGTTCGCCGTCGGGAACATGCTTCACCGTCACCTCGCCGACGCTTCCCCGGGTGATTTCCAGTGTCCGGGAGCCCAGGAAATCCCCGCCCCCGACCTTCACGCGGGAATCGGTCCAGATGTACCCCTCGTACGGACTGCGCACCTTGAAGCCGATGTACACGAAGAGCTCCTCGTTGACGAAGTACGGATCCGGCGGCGCCTGGTCCACCAGGGTGACCTCGCCCACCGTGAAGCCCATCATGGTGACTGGGGTGCCCACCTTGATTCCGGTGACCTCCTTCACATAGGTGTAGTATGGAAACTTCTCCACAAACCAGCCGCGCTCCTTCGCCGTGTGGTGCACGAAGTAGGCAAGTCCGGACAGCATGAGCGCGACGGTGAGGATCAGGAACAGCCCCACCAGCCGCTCGACGCGGCCGAGTCGGGTCCGAAGCTGTGGGGTGAGGTCCTGAAGCGCCATGAGCGGGGAGGAAGAAACGCGGACGGTTGGGAGAACGTCAATCCCCGGCGGCACCGGGACCGGAGGAGGAGGAGGCGCACCAGCGCCGGTCGCGGACCTCGCCGAAGCGCCGCCGGGCGCCATGCCACGGACGGACGTCGTCGGCCGAGACCACCAGGGTCATGGGGCGTCCACCGCCCGACGCATGCCCATCGGAAAGCCGGTCGAGAAAGGACCGCCACCAGGCCACATGCCCGGGGTCCAGTCCGGCGAGCGGATTGTCGAGCAGCAGCACCTCCGGCATCAGTGCCAGCGCCCGGCCGAGGGCGACCCGCTGCATCCAGGCCCGGCCGATCCGGCCGGCGGGTGCCCCCGCGATCCGGTCCAGATCCAGCGCCGTCCGCAGGTCCGCCGTGCGCTCCACGGCGGCATCCATGCGGCACCCCCCGTGATAGCTCACGGGCAGGGCGATGGTTTCC
>JAFLEG010000636.1 GCA_017302195.1 Verrucomicrobiota bacterium | reverse complement strand
CAGGTCTTCCGGAAGGTGGATGAGAGGGGAGGGATAGAGGGTTGAGAAGGAGGGGGATGGGGAGATTCGGTTTGGAGGGGAGATTCCTTTTGGCTTGTCAGGGGTGGCGGATCTGGTGTCCTAGCCATGTCTATGGCAAAGGTCTTTGCCTTCGCTCGCAAGTCCACCCTGGCGCTGCGCCAGCGGCGGGCCGCTCTGGTGCGTTCCTTGCGGCTGCCGCCGGCGCTCATCCGGGCGTCGGTGGTCGAGCGCTTCGGCACCTGTGGGTCCCTCACCTGCCGCTGCCGAAGCGGGGCCAAGCATGGGCCGTACTATTATCTCACTCAGTGCCTGGCCCCGGGCAAGGTGCGCAAGTTCCTGCTCAAGACCGACCCGGCCGTGGCGCAAGCACGGCGGGCCACGGCGTCCTTCAATGCGTTCTACGACGGCCTGGAGGAACTGTCCCAGATCAACACCGAGCTGCTCCATCGCGGGGAGGATCTGGAGGGCGGCGCGCCGAGCGCATGAACCGACTCCGGCAGCTCTGGCATTATCTGGACAAGGTATTCGATCTGTCCGTGTTGGTCAGGCAGGTGCGGGACCGGCGGGTGTTTCCCGTGATCCCGGCGCCGGCCCTCCACTTCTCCCTGCTCTCCGGGGCGCTGCTGCGCATCCCCTCCCTGCTGGATTTGTCGCAGAAGACCCGGGGGCCCGGCTGGCAACGGCTGATCGGACATGGCCCGATCAGCGATGACGCCCTGGGGTACGCCCTGGAACATGGCCGGCCGGAGGACTGGCGCAGCGTCCTGGCGACGGTGAACCGAACGCTCAAGGCCAACAAGCAGTTCGAGCGGGCCAAGATCGGCGGCCAGTTGGTCGTGACGCTGGACGCCAATGAGCAGTTCAAGAGCCGGAGCCGCTGCTGTCCGGGCTGCAGTGCGCGGCGGATCAAGATTCCGAGCCCGCAGGGGCAGGAGCAGGAGCTCACCGAATACTTTCACCGTCAGGTCTATGCCCACATCAGCGGCCCGGACTTCTGCGTCATCCTGGACCTGGAACCCATCGGGCCGGGAGAAGAGGAGGCCCGGGCCGCGTTGCGCCTGCTGGGCCGGCTGCGGCGCGTGTACGGGGTCCGGTTCTTCGACGTGGTCACGGTGGATGCCTGGTATGCCACCGGCCCGTTCCTTCGTGCGGTGGAGAAGCTGGGGTGGGGCGTGGTGAGTGTCCTCAAGCAGGAACGCTACACCATTTACCAGGAGGCCAGCACCCTGGCGGCTCACCAGCAAGCCCTGTGCTGGGAGGACCAGGGCCGCCACATCCAACTGCGGGAGGTCCGGGATCTGGACTTTACCGACCCGGCGTTGGGAAAACTCCGGGTGGTGATGGCCGATGAAGCCTGGACCCAGACCCGGGTGGTGGGCGGGCAACGCGTCCCGGAGCCCAAGACCAGCCATTGGCGCTGGTTGACCAGCCCTCGGATTGATTCGCTCCCCGCCCGGGTCGTCTGGCAGATCGGCCACCAACGCTGGGGGATCGAGAACCATGCCTTCAACGAACTGACCCGGCACTACGGCCTGGAACACTGTGCCCGTCACGACCCGGTGGCCATTGTGGTCTGGCTCTTGATCCGGGTGCTGGGCTTCGTGCTCTTCGAACTCTTCGCCAAACTCCACCTCAAGACGGTGCGCCTCGGCCACCAGACCCTCCAGGACCTGCGCGACTGCCTCCTGCTCGCCCTGGGACGCTGGGAGGAACTGGAGGCGCTCTGGAGCGGGTGAACTTCCCCGGCGGCCCGGCTCATCGCCGGGACCCGTCGTCCGTTCTTTGCCATGCCAAACTCCGACGGATCCTCGCCCCAGGTGAGGTGTCTCCACGACCAGGGCACCAGGCCCCAGGCGCACTCCAGTGCTCCCGCCCGGTGCCCAAATTTTTGACCCCATCACCGGCCACGCCCCAAGCTCCTCCACCTTCCGGAATCCATGCCGTTCTCCGTCCGGACTGAAAACCGCCTTCTCAACGATGCGGCCGTGGCGGAGCAGCGGGGCGGCGGGACGGCTCGTGCGCAGGTCCCAGATGCAGGCCGTATTGTCGGTCGAGGCGGTCACGATCCGTCCTCCATCCGGACTGAACTCCACCCACTTTAAGTGATCGGCGTGCCGCAGCGGCTGAGTAACAGCCGCTCCAGTAGCCGCATCCCACACACGGGCATGCTCCTCCGAGATTGTCACCAGACGCCCTCCGTCTGGACTGAACTGCGCCCGTCTCACCGCGCTGGGATGCCGCAGCGGGGGAGTGAGGGCCCGGCCACCGCGGACCTTCCAGACCCGTGCCGTGCCATCGGCCGAGGCTGTCACGAGCCGGTGTCCATCCGGACTGAAGCCGGCAAACCAAAGACCCGCCGAGTGCTGGAAGGGTCCGGCGATGACTTGCCCGGTGGCGGCTTCAAGAACGTGGGCTTCCGGCAAGGAGGCGGCGGCGACCAGCCAGCGGCCATCCGGACCAAACTCGGCATGGCGCACCCAGCCGGCGAGTTGGACGGGAGGCGCAACCTCCCTGGCCATAGCCGTCGCCCACTGCCGCACGGTCCCATCGGCCGCACCGGTCAGGAGCCGTTCTCCGTCGCGGCGAAAGGTCACCAAATCCAGCCGGTTCCCGGAATATAGCTCGAGTGGGGCGGCCCGGCGCGGCTGGAGATCCCAACGGCGCACGGCACCGTGGAACGAAGCCGTCACCAGTTGCCGCCCATCCGGGCTGAAGTCCGCGTGCACCACGCGCTCGTGATCTCGGAGCGGCTGGCTGGCCGGCAACCCGGTCTGCGCATCCCAGAGGCGCGCCGTGTTGTCCATGGATGTGGTCACAAGGATCCGTCCATCACGGCTGAAGGTTCCGAAAAGCACGCCGCCCTGGTGAGCCAACGGGAGACCTACCGGATGTCCCTTCTCCCCGTCCCACAGCCGTGCCGAGGAATCCTCTCCGGTGGTCAGCACCCGGCGGCCATCGGGACTAAACACCGCATGCCAGACCGCCTGCCCTTCTTTGGCATGCCGCAGCGCCTCTCCCACAGGCGTCCCGTCCTCGCAGTTCCAAATCTGCGCCCGACCATCCCCGTAGGCGGCCACCAGCTTCCGACCGTCCGGACTGAAGTTCAGGGCATGGATCCGCGCGGGCCGGTCCATCGTCAGCAGCAACCGGCCCGTTTCTACGTCCCAGGTCCGGAGCCCACCCCTCTCCGTCCCCGTCGCCACAATCCGTCCGTCGGGACTGAAGCGGGCCTGCAGCATCTCACCACCCGAACCCGGGAGCTCCTGCCGGGGA
>JAFLEG010000635.1 GCA_017302195.1 Verrucomicrobiota bacterium | reverse complement strand
GCGCAGACGGTCCACCACGTCAAAGGTCCACCGGCCCATCGCGCCGGCGTTCATGCGCAGGGCGCCCCCGAGGGATCCGGGGATGCCTTCCAGGAACTCCAGTCCGGACAGCCCCAGGCGTCGCGCCTCGATGGCCACCTGCTTCAGGCGGGCGCCGGCGCCCACCCACAGCCGGTCCCCCTCCGGCTCGATCCGGGAAAAGGCCGCATGGGACAGCGAGACGACCACCCCGCGGAAGCCGCCGTCGCGCACCAGGAGATTGGAGCCGCGGCCCAGCACCATCACGGCGACCCCCCGCAGCGCGCAGAGTTCGAGCACCGAGGCGAGGGCGTTTTCCCCGGGGGGCTCCACCCAGAGATCGGCCGGCCCGCCGACCCGCAGGGTGGTGCGGCGGGCGAGCGGTTCGTCGCGGAGGATCACCGTGCCCTTGGGCAGCACGATGTGGAAATCGCGGAACAGGAAATTGATCATCTCCACATGGTGCGCGATGCGCTCCAGGGCCTCGCCCGCGGGTTCCCGGCACAGTTGAAGGGGCGGTCTCATGCGGCCTCCATGTGCGGACGCTTCCAGGAGGCCTCCGGTCCCGAGGGCGGGGAATCCGCCCGGTCGGGAAGGGCGCTGGATGCCGTGTCGCGTCCCAGCAGTTCCTCGGTAATCCGCACGGCGGCCCCGGGAAAATCCAGGCGCGCCAGCGCGGCCCGGAAGCGGTCCCGCAGCACGCCGTCCGCCAGCAAGCCGCCCACCGCCTCAACCAGCGCCTCCGGGCCGTCGGTCACCGGATCCAGCATCCGCGCCGCCCCGGCGGCGACGAACACCCGGGCGTTGGCGCGCTGATGGTCGTCGGCGGCCACCGGATAGGGAATCAGCACCGAGGGCAGCCGCACCGCGGCGATCTCGGCCAGCGAGGACGCACCGCTCCGGCTGACGGCCACCGTGGCGGCGACCATCAGGGTGTCCATGCGGTCGCTGAAGGGCAGCACCCGCGCGGGCACGCCCGCGGCGGCATAGGCCTTCCGGACGGCTTCCTGGTCCGTCGTGCCGGTCAGGTGACAGATCTGGAGGTCGGGATGCCGCGCCGCCAGCGCCGGTGCCGAGAGCGTGACCCACTGATTGACCCCCTGGGCGCCCTGGCTGCCCCCGATGACCAGCAGCATCGGACGCGTGGCGTCGAATCCCAGGGCGGTCCGGGCCGCCCGGGGATCCGCCTGGCGGAACTCCGGGCGGACCGGGGTTCCGGTGACTGTGACCGCGGGGGCGGCGAGGCGGGAAGCGGCGGCCTCGAATCCGACAAAGCCATGAGTCACCACCCGCGCCAGCCAGCGATTGGCACGGCCGGGGATGACATTGGACTCGTGGAGAAAGCAGGGGATGCCGAGGCGGCGTCCGGCCAGCACCGGGGCGACGGCGGTGAATCCGCCCATCGCCAGGAGGGCGTCCGGACGCCATCCACGGTAGTGCCGCAGCGCCTGACCATACCCCCGCGCCGTGGTGGCAAGAAACCGGGGCAGGCGCCGGAGCGAGCAGCCGACCGCCGGAAGCACCAGCACCTGGAACTCCGCGCCGCATCCCTGCAGGGCACGCTGGTCCACCTCCTTGGGCGAGACCACCAGGGTCACCTCGACGCCCCGTGCGCGCAGTTCCCGTGCCACCGCCAGTCCGGGAAACAGGTGGCCGCCGGTGCCCCCGCAGGCAATCAGGACGCGGCGCACGGTGGAGGCCGGAGTCATTGGGGGAAGTCGGTGTCGGCGTCGCCGAAGGGATTGGCCCCGGTGCGTCCGATCACCGGTTCCGGCACCCGGTCCGCCTGGCGGGCGACGCTGATCAGGAGGCCGATGAGGGTGAGCAGCACCACCGTGCCCGTCCCACCCCGGCTGAGGAAGGGCAGGGCCATGCCCTTGTTGGGCAGCAGGTCGGTGACCACGCCCATGTTGACCAGGGCCTGCCCGGCCAGCGTGAAGGTGATGCCGGTGGCGAGGAGCATGCCGAAGAGGTCCGAGGCCCGGTGCGCCACCAGCGCCCCGCAGGCCAGCAGCACCAGGAACACCGCGACCACCGCCAGCGTCACGGGCAGCCCCAGTTCCTCGCCCACCGCGGGAAACACGAAATCCGTGGACACCTCCGGGATGCTCCACTTCAGCGTGCCGGTGCCGAGGCCCGTGCCATGAACGCCGCCCACGGAAAAGGCGTCGAGCGACTTGTTGACCTGGAAGTTCAGGTCGGGGTTGTGCGAGCGGTCCCAGTAGGCGAGCACGCGGTTGCGGGCATAGTCGCTGTTGGCGATCAGCAGTCCGAAGGCCGCCACGCCGGCCACCACCGGCACCAGCACATGGGTCCAGCGCACCCCGGCCACCAGCATCATGGACACCGTGACGCAGGCCAGGAGCAGGGTCGTGCCCTTGTCCGGTTCCACCACGATCAGCGCCAGCAGCGGGAAGGCGATCCCTCCCATGCCCAGGATTCCCGTCGAGAAGGTGCGGAGGCGGTAGGCGAACCGGGCGGCAAACCACGCCAGTGCCAGCACCAGGGACAGCTTGGCAAACTCCGAAGGCTGGATGCCGAAGATCCAGCGCTGGGCGCCCTTCACCGTGGTGCCGAGGGGGGTAAGCACCAGCACCAGCAGCAGGCAGGTGCCGCCGTAGGCCACCCAGACCCAGCGTTCCAGTGCCCGGTAATCGAGGGATGCGGCCACCGTGAGGCCGATGAAGCCCAGCAGCACCGCCGCCACCTGCTTCAGCATCCACGGATGCCAGACGCCGGCGTACCCGCCCAGTTTCTGGCCATCCATGCTGCCCAGCGTCAGGCTGGCCAGCATCGCCAGGCCCAGGCCGACCAGGCCGGCCACGGCAAAGAGCAGGACGGTGATGGTGCGGTTCACGAAAGGTCAGGGACCGGCAGGCCGGGTCCGCGGTTCAGGGATTGATTGGCTGGCCGGGAGTGATGGCGGGAGGCAGGGGGGAAGGCTGGGCCGGGATCGGAGCGGCGGCGCCCGGAGTCACGGTGTCCTTGGCGGCGCCGGCCGCCGAGGGGATCCGCAGCTTCTGCCCCACCTTGATATCATTCGACTTCAGCCCGTTGGCCGCCCGGATTTCCTTCACCGTCACCCCGTACCGCTTGGCGATGCGCGACAGGTTCTCGCCACCCCGGACGGTGTGCGTGGCGGCGCCGCTGCCCGTGCCGGTCGTGCCCGCGTCGGCGGCGGATGCCAGCGCCGGGGCCGGCACCTGGAGCTTCTGTCCGATCTTGAGCTTGGCCAGATCCACATTGGGATTGGCCTCCTGCAGTTGCTTGAGGCTCAC
>JAFLEG010000634.1 GCA_017302195.1 Verrucomicrobiota bacterium | reverse complement strand
TGCCGTTCTGCGGATACAACATGGGCCAGTACTTCCGCCACTGGCTCGACATGCGGAAACGGATCCAGTTCCCGCCCCGGATTTTCCAGGTCAACTGGTTCCGCCGGGACGAGGATGGCACCTTCCTCTGGCCGGGATTCGGGGAAAACATGCGCGTGCTCAAATGGATCGTGGAGCGCTGCCGCAGCGAGACCGGCGCCTGCGAGACCGCGCTGGGCTGGGTGCCGCGCTGGCAGGACTTCGACACCGGGGGACTCGCGGACTTCTCTCCCGACAAGTTCGCCCGCCTGCAGGCGATGCTGCCCGAGGAGTGGCGCCGCGAAATCCTCCAGCAGGACGAACTGTTCATGGCCATCTACCAGTTCCTGCCCAAGGAAATGATCTTCCAGCGCGAACTTCTGGTGGCGCGGCTGTAGCGCCCAGCGTCCTGGTCGTCGAACCCCTACCCCCCCCCTGGCGGTCGTGGTCTCCGCGACCCCATTCAGATCCGCCGCGCCCGTGGACACCCCACCGGGGAACGCGGGAAGCCCCGTCATGCCCCTCGTTTGCCGTCCGCCTCCGGATGCCGGCGCAGGCCATGCTCCAGCCAGAGCTTCCAGACCATCCAAAGCGCCTCCCACACGATCTCCCGGGAGATCTTGGAGGTCCCCTGGAACCGGTCGGTGAAGATGATGGGCACCTCGGCGATGCGCAGGCCCCGGCGCCAGACGCGATGGGTGAGCTCGATCTGGAAGCTGTACCCGTTGGATCGCACCGTCTCCGGCGTGATGGCCTGGAGGGTCGCCCGGCGGAAGCACTTGAACCCTCCGGTGGGATCGGTGACCGGCATGCCGGTGATGACCTGGACGTACTGCGCGGCAAACAGGCTCAGGAGCAGCCGGTTCAGCGGCCAGTTGATCACCCGGATGCCGTCCCGGTAGCGCGAGCCCAGCACCAGGTCCGCCGACTGGGTCCGGGCCGCCTCCAGGAAGCGCGGGACGTCGGCGGGGTTGTGGGAGAAGTCGGCATCCATCTCGAAGATGAACTCGTAATCGCGCGCCAGCGCCCAGGCGAACCCCGCCAGATAGGCGCGTCCGAGGCCATCCTTGACCTGCCGGTGCAGCACATGGACCTGCGGGTGCGCCGCGGCCAGTTCATCGGCCAGTGCGCCGGTGCCGTCCGGAGAACTGTCATCCACCACCAGCAGGTCCAGTTCCACCGGCTGGGCCATCAGACGCCGGACCAACTGCGGAAGGTTCTCCCGCTCGTTGTACGTCGGGATGACAATCAGGGTTTCCGCAGCCATGACGGCCGCAAGCCTGCGGACGACCGGCGACGGGAACAAGCATGGAGCGAACGAGGACTTGCACCGGGGAGGTCGAAACGCTTTTCTCTGCGGCACGCGGTGCGGGTGTAGCTCAATGGTAGAGCGCCAGTCTTCCAAACTGGTTACGAGGGTTCGATTCCCTTCACCCGCTCCATCCCTCCCCCGGCACCTGCGACGATTCCAGACAGACTCCCACGTCATTGAGGTTCCGAAGACTTCCCGTTGCGCGAACACGGACGCGAGTGGCAAGGCCCCACCCAACGCCAATCCGAGAGAGTCCTGGACCAAGTCTTCCAATCCCACGCCTACAACTCCGAGGGCATCTGGAGTCGGCTTTCCCAGGAGCCGCTTGGCCTTGGGGGTGAAGGACGCGGAGGGTGGAGGCTGGGCACCCGTCCGAGTGGAGGACGTGAGGAATCCCGCCAAGATGCTGGTCCTAGGCGATGGGGCGCGCTCAACGGCGGGAAGCTCTGGAGCGCCTCATACTTCGGGCGAGGCATGCGGGGCACGAACACATTCCGGCCGCATCCCTTCGAGACCAACCGCCACCGCGGCGACCTCAACGTTGCCTTCACCGACGGCCGGGTTCAGGCCATGCCCCTGCGGACCCTGTTCGAGGACACCAGCGCTGGGGCGTTGCGGATTTGGAACCGGGACAACCAGCCGCACAGGGAGAGGGTGGAGTGAGGATTGGAGCGGTTCACCCAGAGATGAGCCTCTCGGCATCTCACCTGGATTCTGGACGGTGGACCCCCGCGGAGCCATCGCGGAGTAAAATCAGCCAACCGTCCTTGACCGCCAATTGATCGTAAGCCTCGCGAACCGAGTCGAATGCCGCACCAAATCCAAGCGGCCGATAGAAGACAAAACACGGACTGGCCAACACGCCATCGTAGTCGGTGCTTCGAGATGCATCAGACCGGACGGCGTGCTCGAAATCGTGATCGAGACTCGCGAGCACCTTCTGCTGCCCGTTCTTGGTAAAAGCAAGTTCGGAGAATCGCCTAGCCTTGTCCGGCAAGATGCACCGCTGGACAAAAGCAATAAATGCCTGCTGCGCGTTCATGCGGGCAATTCCTAGCTTCATCCCATCCCCCCGCGCCGGTCAATTGGGGGGGGGGGCGGGCAGCGATTAAATTGCCAGATTGGGCGCCCTTTCGGGTGGAACACTTTGGACAAATTGGAGTCTCATCAATCCACCATCCTTGTCCGGCAAGACTCTCGGCCGCCTTGCGAAGCTCCTTTGGATTGCCGAGGCCGTGACGTCTCGCCGAGACCGTTCCAAAGCCCCGACAAAACTTGCATAGTATCTGAAATCTCCGATTACCACCCTCCGTCGAATCGCCGAATTGAATTATATGGGGAAGGAGATCATCTGGCGTTGCTCTTCTGGCATTCAACATGAGCATGATGGGCTCAGCGCTGTTCAGCTCACCTCATGGCAGCCCATTCGGCAACGGGGGTCACTTGGGCTGTTGAACATTGGGTGTGGGTGCTACAACCGGAGAAGGCCCGCGGGGCGGAACGGTGTTGGTTGGCCCCAAGTCCACCCAATGCCCAGGCCCACTGGCTGTACGTATGTGAAGCCCCGCTACCCGGCCCGTGGCTGTGTCAAGGCGGAGTGCAACAAAGCCGATACCTTCTCTCCATTCAATCGAAACCAATGAGAATCGGCCTGGCTTACTCAAGCCCCCTTCAGCCACGAAGACGGGAACACTGGAGTCTTGGCCAACCAACACGGAGACGAGGGCGAGGAGTGCGAGCAGGGTGTACGGTTTCATTTGAGTCTCAAAAGCCTCATACCGCCCCCTCCACCACCTGTCACACATTTTCCCACGTTCCAAGCAGATTTCGCTTGCATCGGGTTGCATGGTCGAAATGCGAAAAGCCCAATAAACTGAGGGTTTCCGAGAATGTCCCGTGGTTTCGATTCCCTTCACCCGCTCCACTCCTCTCCCCCGGCACCTGGGCCGACTCCAGCCCGTCCCTCCGC
>JAFLEG010000633.1 GCA_017302195.1 Verrucomicrobiota bacterium | reverse complement strand
CGAACAGGCGGCCCAGGGTGAGAAACCCCAGCGCCGCCAGGCGCCAGGGCGGCACCGGAGGCTCGGTCAGGTCCGCGGCCAGTTGATCCCGGATGAAGGTGTCGAAGGGCAGATCCTCGTTGAACGCCCGGATCACATAGTCGCGGTAGGTGTAGGCGTAGGGGCGGACGGCGTCGCGTCCATAGACCAGCACCAGGTCCTTGGTGTCGGCATAGCGCGCGACATCCAGCCAGTGACGTCCCCATCGCTCTCCGTACTGAGGGCTGGCAAGCATCCGATCAACGAACGCGGCGAGCGCGGACGGCGAGGGGACACGCTCGAAGGCGCGGATCTCGTCGAGCGACGGGGGCAGGCCCGTCAGGTCAAAGGAAACGCGCCGCAGCAGCGACCGCGGATCCGCCGGCGGGGCGAGCGTTTCACCCCGGGCTTCCAGCGATGCCTGGACAAAGGCATCCACCGGCGTCTGCACGCGGGAACCGTCCCGAACCGGAGGCAATGCGGGCCGGGTCACCGGCTGGAACGCCCAGTGGGTGCGGGCCTCTTCCATGGACATGACCGCCGCACCGGCAGCCGGCACCAGCATCAGAAGCGCCATCAGTCCAAGGCGGATCCGGTGATTGCTGCGCGCGCTCCTCATGCTGTGCAGCTTTATCTCGCAGCCTGCCGGCATCCGTTCAACGGGAAAGTCTGAAGGTGGCCGAGTTGGTGCGCACGGCACCGGAACATCGTTGCGCCTTCACACGCGCACGCGCGCCTTCGGACTGCGGTGGCTTGCCACCGCTTTGGCGTGGGGCGCGGTGTGCGTGCGGGGAGGGGAATGAACGCCCGGTCCTCGGCCTGCCCGTCGCTGCAAAGCGGCGTCTCCGCTGCGCTCCTGCCTTCGTCCGACTACGGCATGGCAAGCCGCCGCACGCACTCCACACGTGCTCATCGGGAGATTCGCCCCGCCAGGGCTCCGCCTTCATTTCATCCCTCATCCTTCATCATTCATCCTTCCCCGACGCCGCGGCGAGGTGCTGCTCGAAGAAGGCCAGGATGGCCTCGTTGGAATCCGCATCGGGGTCATGCAGGGGACGATGGGTCATTGCGATCCGTCCGTCCGTCCCCAAGACCCCATGGACGTCGCTCAGATGGTTCAGCACCCGCCAGCGCTCCGGCGGGTCTTCGGCGCCGCCGGACACCAGGAAAGGCCGTGGCGCCGTGAGAGCCAGCACTTCATGCAGGTCGCGACCGGCGGCCACCAGGTCCCGGTAGGCACCGGTGCGCGGATTGCCTGCGGTCACCAGACCGGGAGCCCGGGTGCGCTCCGGGTCGCGGCCGAGGTACCAGGGTTCCCAGTAGTTCACGTTGGGACGCGTCTCATCGAATGCGATTCCCGGGTCGCTCACAGCCGTGCAGGCGAAGCCCTCGTCCCAGGCGGCAGCGAACAGCGCCCATTTGCCGCCATAGCTGTGGCCGGCAATGCCGATGCGGTCCGGGTCCACTTCCGGACGGCGTGCCAGCGCGTTCCGGGCGTTGGACGCCACATGGGCCAGGAAGAGGAGCGGCTGGCAGTGGGCATCGCCCAGGGCCGGGGCACGGGCATCGCCGCCGGGAGATCCGATGGACAGCGTGACAAAGCCCCGCCGGGTCATTTGCAGGGCGAAATCGCGATGGCGCGGCTCGTTGAGGCCGGCGCTGGTCTCGGGATCGTAGAAGGGGACGAGGACCGCCGGCATCGGACCGGCCTTCGCCGGAATCAGCAGCCATCCGTTCCCGGTGACACCCTGGGCCAGCGGAACCTGCACACGGTGCTGGGTGAACGTCTCCCGGGCGCCGGAATCCAGAACCACCAGTTCCGGGGACGCCAGGGGAGCGGGGAGCGGTCCGGCAATGGCCTCCCACGCGGCCCGGAGTTCCCCTCGACGGCGGATCCAGTCGGCCGGTGTGCTCACCCGGGAACCGTCGGGAAATTCCAGCGGGGACCGATGGGCGCCGCGGTCCGCGGCAAGCGCCGGAGGCGGCCTGCCGGCCGCGTTAAGATCGACGGCCTGTCGGCGCGGATCCACGGTCACGACGACGCGCGCGTACCGAGTCAGGGGCGGCGTGCCGGCATCCGAGACGGCGAGGATCAAGTGGATGTCTTCCGGTGCGGTCGCCCCGGGTGCGGTGAACTCGAGAGCCTGGCTGTCGCCCGTCCAGGATCCCGGTGTCCCGCGATACGTGCCGGCCTCGAGATAGGGTTCCCAGCGATAGACCAGCGCATGTCCATCGGGATCCGAAGTGCCATCGGCGGACAGCCGCACCGATTCCCCCGGACGGAGGGCCACGCTCATCGCCGCGCCGGAAGCCGCCTCCAGCACGGTGGCGCCATCCCGCACGGCAACCACACGGACCCGGGGCGGATGGTTGGCGAGCGCTCGCGGCTGAACGCACCAATCCATCCGCGCACGGAAGTCGTTCTGCAGCGCCACGGCCCAGCGTCCCAGGGTGTGATCGCGATGGGTCGTGCCCTGCCAGGTGTCGGTGCGGTTCGCCCAGTAGTAGGGGAGTCCGGGAAGCGACTCGTTGGGACCGTATCGCCCGCCCCAGCCGCCCCACTCCGGATGGAGCGGGGCGTTGAGGCCGTTGGGCACCCAGTACAGGAAGGACATGGAGTCGCCCTCCTTGGCCCAGTGGGTGGTGTTGGTGGGATAGAGCGCTCCCAGCGGGCCGTGTCCGGTCCGGATATCCCGCTCCAGGTCGAATCCTCCCGCCCGGGCGGTGAGGGCTGAAAAGCGGTGGTACCAGCGCCGGCGATCCTTCTCCGGATGAAAGGTGTCCACCCACAGCGGAAACGAGGGCGCAATCTCCGCGGTGTGCGGTCCGAAGGCATCGGCGGAGGCGAGCCGAAGCCGCGATTTGAACCGGGCGTAGCCGGCGGCTCCGCGCTCCCGGAGCACCTGGTCGAGCGCCCGCCGGAGCGTGTTGGTGGATGCCCCGTGATCGGTCCCCCAGTCGGCATACCACACGGGACGCGGATCCGGAGAGTCCACGACGCGGATCAGGTGGGTCACCGCCTCCGTGCGGGTGTCCTCTGCGGCGACCGTCACCAACTCCAGCAGTTCCCGGGAGGGGTAGCGGGAATCATGCTCCAGCAACCGCGGATGGCACTCGCCGTAGGCCGCCAGGAGGCGCCGCACGATGCCGGGACCGGTGCGTTCCGGATTCCGGTTCTCGCCGTCGCGGGCCCGGGCGCGATTGGCGATGAGTCCCTCCACGTCCCACTCGTTGGCGTAGAGAAGAAATCGCACCAGCGACTGTTCGTCGTCGGGATCCCCGCCCGCGTCGGTTT
>JAFLEG010000632.1 GCA_017302195.1 Verrucomicrobiota bacterium | reverse complement strand
GTCACTGGTCCAGATCTCATAGCCCCGCGGACCCGCCAGATGGAAGGCGACCCGTTGGCCGTCCGGACTCAGACTCATGCCATAGGGCAACCCCTCGTCCGTCCCGGAGAATTCCCGGGCGTCGGAACCATCCAGGTTCATGTTGAGGATCTGCCCGGGACGGGCGCGGATGACCTGCATCAGCAGGCGGCCGTTGTTCAGGATCAACTGCGGCGCATAGAAGGGCGCCACGCGGTCCCGCGTCGCGAGTTCGGTCAGGGTGCCCCGGTCCAGGTCATAGGCCCAGACGTGCGTCGGGGTCTGATGGTAATACTCATCGAACGGCCGTCCGGGGCCGTCCCGCCGCGGCTCCATGCTGAGCATCAGCACACGGCCATCGGGCAGAAACCCCGTCGGTTGCCAGGTCACCTGGCCGGGAGCCTGGAGGTCGAGTGGGCGCATCCCGGTCCCGTCGGCATTGATCAGGCAGGTCCTGCCCTGGGACGTGAACAACAGCCGCTGCCCGCCGCTCGGCCGGGAGGCGGCACGATGCGAACACCCCAGGGAAGCCGAGGTGACCACTCCGGCGACCGAGGCGAGGAAGGTCCTGCGGGAGGAGGTCACCCTGCCCTGCTGCGCCGCGTGTCGTGGGTCTGGAACCCTCATGGAATTTGTCCGCGAGTTCTGGACCGGAACGCCTCCGTCGTCGAGCCCGCAGCCCCGCCCCCTCGGAGGGACGCGGTGTCCAAGTCCCCATATTTCCCCGTCTCGCCTCGGCGGGGAGCACCCACGCCTGGCGCTTCCCGCGATCCCCGTCGTTCGCTCAAGAGCGCAGCGGATCCATAAGGGGTCGCGGTGGAACACGCCCCCGGGGCTGGTAGGGGCGGGCTTCGGCACGACCCCATCTTCTGCCGCCCGGCGTGTGACGTGGTTGCGGAGAACGCGGGAAGCGATGCGTGCCAGGGATCGGCCATCGGCCATTGGCTATCTTCTATTCCCCAACTGAATGAGGAGTTGGGAGCGGCATAGCCGATCGCAGATAGCCGACTCCAAGGTTCCCCGCCGCGCGTCCCCGATTCCCGCACCGACTCCACCGGCGCCACGGAGGGATCAGGGGCTCGCAAAGCTCGCCCCTCCTCGGGCAGGGCGGGCAGGGCGGGGCTTGCCGAACGGGCGTGCGACGGCATGCTCGGCGGCGGTGGCTTCCATGAATGTTCTCCGCCTGTGCGCAGGCCTTTCCCTGCTCGTGGCCGCATGCCCGGCCATGGCCCAGCAGATCCCCGTCGTCGAGCGGCACCTGCCCAACGGCTTCAAGCTCCTGATGGTCGAGCGCCATGAGGAGCCGCGGATCGCCGGCGGCTGGGTGGTCAAGGCGGGCAGCGTCAACGAACGGCTCGGCATCACCGGCATCGCCCATCTCTTCGAGCACATGATGTTCAAGGGCACGCCCACCCTGGGCACCAAGGACGCCGCGCGGGACCTGGAGCTGATTGCGGCGCAGGAGCGGGTGCGGAACGCCATGCGCCAGGAGGAGGCGGCCATGCGGGCCGCCCTCCGCCGCGGGGAGATCGCCGACCTGACCCGTCCGGAAAACTTCACCCCCCGCTACCGGGAACTGGAGGCCGAGTTCCGCAAGCTGGTGGACGAGCAGCGGACGCTGCTGGTGAAAAACGAGTTTGACCGGGTGTACACCACCGCCGGCGCCTCGGGGATGAACGCCTTCACCTCGGAGGACATGACCGGCTACTTCATCAACGTGCCGGCCAACAAGCTCGAGCTCTGGTGCTGGATGGAGAGCGAGCGGCTGCTGCGTCCGGTCTTCCGTGAGTTCTACGCCGAGCGCGACGTGGTGTATGAGGAGCGCCGGATGCGGGTGGAATCCACCCCCATCGGGAAGTTCGCCGAGGAGTTCAATGCGGTGTTCTGGGACGCCCATCCCTACATGTGGCCGGTGATCGGATGGCCCAGTGACGTGGCCAACATCTCCAAGAAGGAGGCCGACGACTTCTACGCCCTCTACTACCAGCCCCAGAACATCACCCTCATCCTGGTGGGCGACTTCAAGCCCGACGATGCCGAGGCGATGGTGCAGCGGTATTTCGGACGCATCCCGGCCGGCACCCAGGCGCCGCCCGAGATCATCACCCGCGAGCCGGACCAGGTGGCCGAGAAGCGCATCTACGCCGAGGCCGAGACCAATCCGCAGGTGGACATCCTGTGGAAGACCGTCGCCTTCCGCCACAAGGACAGCTACCCGCTGGACGTGCTGCAGCTCCTGCTCAGCGGCCGGACCGGACGCCTCTACAAGGGCCTGGTGCTGGGAAGCGAGGTCGCCACCGACACCTACGCACAGCAGGACTCCCGGAAATGGGCCGGCCTCTTCAACATCGGCGGCGAGGCCAAGGACGGAAAGACCCCGGAGGACGTCGAGCAGGCCATTTACGGGGAACTGGAGCGGCTGAAGCACGAGCCCGTTCCCCCGGAGGAACTGCAGAAGGTGAAAAACCAGTTTGCCGCCTTCGAGTACCGCAAGCTCACCGCCAATTTCCCCATCTTCCTGCAGGTGCTGCAGAACGAGGGCACCGGCGACTGGCGGGAGGTCAACGAGGCCGCGGCCAAGCTGCAGGCGGTGACCGCGGAAGATGTCCAGCGCGTGGCCCGTCAGTACTTCACCAAGGAGTCTCGGGCCGTCGCCATCTACACCCGCAAGGCCGGCTCGGGCAGCCCCGGCGAGGATCCGGATCTGGTGGGCCTCAGCGCCGAGCAGCGCCCCGTGGTGCAGCGCATCCTGCAGGCGCTGAACGCGGAGTCCGACGTGACCCGCCTGAAGCAGTCCCTGGAACAAATGCTCTCCCAGGGCGACGGCGGCGACCCCAAGCGGCAGCAGTTGCAGCGGATCATCCAGAAGAAGGTCACCGCCCGCATCGCCGAGCTGGAGAAGAAATGACCCCACCCCGACTTACCGAACTCATGAATCTGCGCTCCTTGTTCACGGCCCTGGTGGGTGTGCCCCTGGCGATCCTGTCTGCCGCCGAGATTCCCGACCGGCCGGAGAAGCTCACCTATCCCGGGCTGACCTACGAGCCGCCCAATCCGGCGGCCTATCGCACGTCCCTGAAGTCAGGTCCGGTGGCCTATGTCGTGCCCGATCGCACGCTGCCGCTGGTGACGATCAGCATCCTGATGCGCTGCGGCACCTATCTGGATCCGGCAGACAAGGCGGGGCTGGCGGAGTTCACCGGATACCTGCTGGCGCGCGGCGGCACGCAGCGGATGACCGCCGAGGAACTGGAGGAACGGCTGGCCTTCCTGGCCGCGAATCTCGGATCGGGCATCGGCGA
>JAFLEG010000631.1 GCA_017302195.1 Verrucomicrobiota bacterium | reverse complement strand
GGCTACTGCGTCTCGCCCTTGGTCACCCGCAGGAAGACCTCCTCCAGCCCGATCTCGTCCTCCCGCAGCTCCAGCAGGCGCGTGCCCGCACGGACCAGGGTGTCCGCAATGTACCCGCCATCTCCCTCCGCTCCGGAGAGCGTCACCTTGAGGCGTCCGTCCACGATCTCGACCCCGGCGGTTTCCGGACGCTGCACGAGCAGTTCCCGGGCGGCCTCCGAGGAACCGTCCACCCGCACCCAGAACGCCCGGGCATCGGAGGCCGCCGCCTTCACACCCTTGATCGGACCGCTGTAGATGAGCCGGCCGCGCTCGATGATGGCGCAGCGGTTGCACAGCGACTGCAGCTCCGAGAGGATGTGCGACGAGATGATGATGGTCTTCCCCATGCGCTGCAGTTCCTGCAGGATGGCCATCATCTCGATGCGCGCCCGGGGGTCGAGTCCGCTGGCCGGCTCGTCCAGCAGCAGCAGCGCCGGATCATGGATCAGCACGCGCGCCAGCCCCAGGCGCTGCTGCATGCCGCGGCTGAGGGCGCCGATCAGGGATCCCTTCTTCTCGCTCAGGCCCACCAGTTCCAGGACATCCCCCACCGTCTTCTCGCGCTGGGCGGCGGGGATCTTGTAGCAGGCGCCGAAGAAATCGAGGTACTCGGTCACCTCCATGTCCTTATACACCCCGAAGAAGTCCGGCATGTAGCCGATCAGGTGGCGCACGCGGTCTGCATCCCGGACGACATCATGTCCCAGGATCTCGGCCCGGCCGCCGGAGGGCGTGAGGAAGGTGGCCAGAATGCGCAGGGTGGTGGTCTTGCCGGCGCCATTGGACCCGATGAAGCCGAACAGGTCGCCGCGGTTCACGGTGAGGTTGAGCGACGTCAGGGCCTCCATGGCGCCGAAGGTGCGCGTGAGGTCGTGGGTCTGGACCGCGGGCGCGGCGGGATCGGCAGGGGCATGGCTCATGCGGCGGAAGGGGTCCGAATCGAAGGGCGGCGAAATCAGGGCGCGGGAGGCACGGCGAGCCGGATCAGCGTGCCCTTCCGGGATCGGGCGGCTTGGAAGCGATTGAGCGCGGGCTCCAGGGTGGTGTCCGGCAGCCAGGCCAGCACGACGCTGTCCCCCCGGCGCAGCAGCGGCGACAGGTCGAAGCCGGCCGGCCAGACGTAGGAGCCGTTCGGCGATTGGAGTGTCGAGGGCAGCGAGGCCGCCACCGAGGCCTGGGCCCAGTCATCAATCGGCAGGCGTTCCCCGCCACCGAAGGTGTCCTCCCGTTGGGAGATCGCCGCCTGGAACCGGCCGTCCCACGACCCCACCAGCTCGCCGGTTGTCCCCCCGCGCCCCTCGGACACCTCCACCTCCCGGGTGGCACCCGAGGGCAGTTCGGGAATCTGCACCCAGCGGTCCCCGGTCAGGATCCAAACCGGCCCCAGTGGGCGTCCGGAGGCATTCTGCAGTTCGAGGCGCGACCCGCCCAGCGCCCGCGCCACCAGGGGCGCGTCCCCCGCATCCTCCCAATCCGAAACGGCCATGGCGCTGCTCCAGACCGGCACGAACATCTCGGCGTCGAATCCCTGCGCGCGCACCGTGGTGTTCATCCGGGCCGGATCGCCGCTGACGCCCCACAGCCCGCGAAACTCCCCGCGCAACGTGGCCACGGGCAGGTCGCTGCCGAGCGGATAGGTGTCGTTGGCCGGCGAGTACAGGCTGCCGAAGCTCCATCCGCGCAGCGCCGCCCTCGATCCGTCCCCCTGCGGCAGCACATCCACAATGTGCAGCTCGTTCCACTCGGTGACCCCCGCCCGCAGCTTGTAGCCGATGACGTAGATCAGCCCGGAAAAGAGCGCGACGTAGATCGGAAAGGTGATCCAGGTGAGCATCGGACGGTTGATCCGCTTGAGCCACCACTGGTCGAAGGGACCGATCACCACCAGGTAGGCCAGCAGCAGGAGCAGCAGGAATCCCACCGGCAGCTTGCGCACCTGCCGCGTCTCGATCATCGCGCCGAAGACGCTGTCGAGACCGCGGCCGCCGAAAAACTGCCGCTCCTCGGAGGCCAGCAGCGTGGGCGGCACGTCGGCGAGCCGGGCGAAAAACCACGGCCGCTGGGTCCAGGACTTCAGCGGTTCGCGCTCCGGATTGAACGCCAGCAGCACCACCTGTCCCCGGCCGCGGGGCGCTTCCACCATCAGGGGCTGCTCCGAAGTGCCCAGCGCCACCTGGCCGTCCCGGAGGCGCAGCTTGAGGATGGGGATGGGCGCCGCGGCGACTGCGGAATCCGGGGCGCGCGCCCCGAAAGGGTCCGAGGGCCCGGCCTCGCGGCGGCGGCGGGACCCGCCAGACCGCAGCACGCCTCCCGACAACGGATCCACAGCCTTGTAGGCGAACTGGGGATCCCAGACGCCGCTGCGGACCCAGTCCTGGAGTGCCGCCCCAACGGGCGCCTCGGCCACGCCCTCCAGCGTCGCGGGCATCAGCGCCCGCAGCCATGGGGTGGCGTTGACATCCGCCGGCTGGTCCACAGCCACGATCAACTGGCCGCCGCCGTGGACCCACGCCTGCAGCGCCCGGACCTGCGGTTCCTTGAGTTCCAGCGCCCGGGCGGTGTTCAGGTAGAGCGAATTGAGCCCCTCCAGCGCCACCGGGCTGTCAGGAAAGAGCTCCGGCTGCAGCCGGGCCACACGGGGCTGCCATCCCGCCTGCTGCTGGGTGACCTCCGGAAATCCAGGCGCACCCGCAAAACTGCCCGGCAGGGCCCCCAGCAGCGGCACCTCCCACCCCTGCACCGTCACCCGCTTGGCGGTCTGCTCCTCCCGCAGTTTTCCCCGGTCATCGAACAGCCGGCCGTCCACCGAGAGAAAGTTGCGGGACGGATTGAAGAGGGGGACCGAAAAGCGCTTGCGGGTGTTGGTCGGCAGCTCCAGGGGAATCCGCACCGGCCCCTGCCCCGCGTCCAGCTCCACGATCCCGTTGAACCCCGGACCGTCATTGAAGATCTCGACGCCCACCGGATACCACGCCCCCGCCCGCGCCGTGGTGTCGTAGCCTGGAAACACGTCAAACTGGATCTTGGCCCACGCCCGCGATCCAGCCCCCCACGCCATGCCGGCGATCAGCAGGAGGCTCCAGACAATGGAACGACGGCGCATGGGGACAACGTGGCGCCGGTAGTTCTAAGTGCCTGCCCCCGGGGGCGGCAAACGGGAAATCAAGAAAGTGGGGACGCAGGGGCAGTGAGAAGTGTTCAGTTTCAAGTGTTCAGCAAGAGAAAGCGCCAGATTACCCCAGACCCCAGACCCCAGACCCCAGACCCCAGACCCCAGACC
>JAFLEG010000630.1 GCA_017302195.1 Verrucomicrobiota bacterium | reverse complement strand
GGCCACGGCCAGCAGCCCCACTTCGGCGATCTGCATGCAGCAGGTATTCTCGGTCTGCGTCTGGATGACCGACCAGCGATAGTGCCGGAAAGATTTGCTGTTCGCGAAATAGGCGACCTGGGTTTCAAACCGCGACGCAAAGGCCGGGAAGTCTTCGGTTCGGTAGATCAGCTCCCAGTTGCCGGTGGTCCAGCTCGGATTCTCGTCGTTGGATCCCTCAATGGTGAAGACCTTGGGATCACGCTCTGGCGCATCGTTCGCGGACTGCAGCGAGATGCCGGTGATCGTCGTGGGACCAATCTGCGGCGTCACTACAAAGCCCGACGGTACACCGCCAATCTTGGTGTCAAAATTAAGGTACTTTGTCGGCTGACCGTCAATGGCGTTGGCCACCCCCTCTGAACCCGGGCTCGCGTTGGAGGAGGCGAAGATGGGATCGCTGGGCTGCAGAATGTTCTCCGGCGCCCCGGTGCCAAGCAGTGCCACCTCGGCGATCTGCATGCAGCAAGTGTTGGGGGTCTGGGTCTCGATGACCGACCACCGGTAATGTTTGAAGGGCAGGAAATTGTCGAAGAGGAAGGTCTGGTTCTCAAACCGGGCACTCCACGCCGGAATGGTCTCATTGCGGTAGATCTGCACCCAGTTCCCGCTGCTCCATGTCGGATTGTCGTCGTTGGAACCTTCGATGGTGATGATCTTTGGGTCCCGCTCGGGCGCGTCGTTGGCCGACTGCATGGTGATGCCCGAGATCACGGTCGCCCCTAGGCCAGGAGTGACGACGAAACCCGAAGGAACGCCCCCGATCTTGGTATCAAAATTCAGGTACTTGGTAGGCTGGCCATCAATGGCATTGGCCACCCCTTCGGAACCGGGGCTACTGCTTGAAGAAGCGGAAATCGCATCGCTCGGCTGCAGAACATTCTGAGGCAGCACGCTACCCAGCAGTCCCACTTCAGCGATTTGCATGCAGCAGGTGTTCTCGGTCTGGGTCTGGATCACCGTCCAGCGGTAGTGCCGGTAGGGCTTCAGGTTCGGGAACGAGAAGGTCTGCGTCTCGAATCGTCCCGACCACGCGGGGATGTCATCCATCCGCACGATGAGTTCCCAGTTGCCGGTGGTCCAATTCGGCGACTCGTCATTGGAGCCTTCCAGGGTGACGATCTTCGGATCGCGCTCCGGGGCGTCATTGGCCGACTGCATGGTCATGCCGACCACCCGGGTGATCCCCAAGCTGGGACTAACGACGAAACCGGAAGGCGAACCACCGATTTTCGTATCGAAGTTCAGATACTTGGTGGGCTGGCCGTCAATGGCGTTGGCTACCCCTTCGGATCCAGGACTGCTGCTGGAAGAGGCGATTATGGGATCGCCGGGCTGGACGATGTTCTGGCCAAAGGCAGAACTGCCCCAGCCCAGGACCGCCGCCAGGAAGATTCCCAGGCTGGGTCTGATGCGTTTTTTCATGATGTGTTGAGTGCGTTGGAGCAAACATCCCGGTCACAAAGCAAAATCCTGCTAAAGGATTGCCTCACAACCGAGACCGTGCAGTGGAGTGTCGGAAGAAATCCAACCGCGTTTGCCCGGGCGAATCAATCCAGAAAATCTGAACTACGGAGCTGCGGGCTCGGTCTCAGTGTGGTTTTGACCGCAACAGCGGCCTACCCAAGGCGTTCCTGCAAGTGCCTCCAGTGACGGATGAGGACGACACGGCGCAACCCATCTGGAACCGCCTCCCACGCCGGCTCCGCGAGGTGTCCAAGCCCCGGATACCCGGCGTTCTGCGCCCCGCGAGCATCCCGGGGCGGATTGGGGTGCGAGGCCAGCCACTCCAGTTCCTCATGCTGGACCCTGCGCTGCGCAGACCGATGATGGGCCTGCGCTTTTCGCATCCGGGGAAAAACGATCTTGCTCCGCAACCGCCCGGTTCCTACTTTGCGCCGCGGTTTGCACCCGTAGCTCAATTGGATAGAGCGGCTGACTACGGATCAGCAGGTTTGAGGTTCGACTCCTCACGGGTGCACCACCTTCCAGCGGGAAAAGAGGTTTGGGTCAGCCGGGGCGCCTCTCACTTCACTTCACTCAACCGGTCTCCCCTGTTTTCCAAGAATGCCTGGTCCGGGACGGGTCCCGACCGGGATCGCGGCCGGTGGTTTGATTGGAAACGCCCTCCCAGGCGGATCCTCCAGGCGAAGTGACTGGAAATGCCCGGTCGTCGCCTAAGCCTTTCCCCGCCTGCCCCCCCATCGGCAATCTCAGAACCGAATCCGGCGGTGTTTCACGCGGCAAGAGCCAGGCACCAAGGTCCTCTGCCGACCTACGACAGCCCCGCGACACACCCGCTCCGCGTGTCCGAGCCTCCGTGGTGATCCGCTTTGCCCATTTGCAGTGGACTGGTGTGGGCGAGAGGACTTGAACCTCCACTCCGTGAGGAACCAGATCCTAAGTCTGGCGCGTCTGCCATTCCGCCACGCCCACATGCCGTCAGCCGGCGACCGGGTCTCCTGGCCGGGGACCCGGCAGCATTCCGGTTACTGGTTTCCCGGCTCGGGAACCGGCGCCGTGTACTTGGTCGGGGCGGTGTCCAGGCTGCCGTTCTTGTAGAAAGCCGAGTCGTACCAGTTGGGGGCGATGGTGGTGCCGCTGGTGCCGCATCCGGTCACCCACAGGGCGACGGCGGCCACGGTGAAGGACAGGACAATCCGCTTCAGGGAGAACGATTTCATGGAAAGTTTTGTAGTGCGCTGGAGAAAGCCTTAGCGGACCGGCGAAGTCGGGTCAACGACGCCCCGGAAAGAAAACCGGGCGGCACCGCCGCGTTGAAATCCGCGGGGGGAGGCGGGAGAATTCACCACGCGTGCCGGAAACTCTTCTCAATGCCCTCGGGATTCTGGCGGGTGCCCTGGCGGGGCTCTGGAGCCCGTGGACACCCCGGGCGGAGACCCAGCGCCAGCTCCGGCTTCTCCTGACGGGCCTTACCGTCCTGGCAGGAGGGCTGGTCCTCTGGACCGCACTGCCGTCCCGTCCCTGGCCGGCCGTTCAACTCCTGATCATCGGCTTCCTCGCCCTGAGTCTCGGCAGCCTGCTGGGCCACGGGATGCGTCTTCAATGGGGTCTCGGACGGCTGCTGGCCTGGGCGGGGGCGGGACGCACGCCCCCGGAATCCGGTTTCGCCTTCGAGTCGGTGGTCTTCGCCGCCAATCCCCTGGGCATTGCCGGCGCCCTCCTGCTTGGAACGACCGGCGACTGGCGTCCGCTGGCGCTCAAGGCCGTGCTCGACGGCCTGGCGGCGTTCGGATTCGCGAAGGCGGGCAGCCGGACGACGGCCCT
>JAFLEG010000629.1 GCA_017302195.1 Verrucomicrobiota bacterium | reverse complement strand
GAGGCCCGCGATGCGCCATGACAGTCCGGCGCGTCCTCCGCATGCTCCCGGCGTGCCGAGTGCCGACCGCGCCAACATCACCTTCCGACAGGACTGCGTCCGGATGGTCTGCGCGGGGGTGCTGGAGTCTGCGGCCAACACCTTCCTGCTGCTGATCGCGGTCCGGTTCTATGCGGCGGACGCCACCGCCAAGGCCCTGGTGGCGGCGGGTGGCAGCATCGGATTGCTGCTGTCCCCGGTGGCGGTGCTGCTGGTGTCGTCCCGGGGTTGGCCCGCCACCCGCGGCGTGGCGCGGATCTTCTGGGCGGGGGCTGCAGCCTGCCTGCTGGCATCGCTGGTGCCCTCGGTGTGGCTCTTCGTTCCGGCAAGCATGGTGGCCATGACCGCGAGTTCCGCGGTCATCCCGCTGATGACGCAGGTGTATCACGACAACTATCCGGAGAGCGACCGCGGACGGCTCTACGCCCGCACCTTCATGCTGCGGATCGCCGGGGCCCTGGGGTTCTCCTGGATGGGCGGATGGTTTCTCGACCGCTGGCCGGGCGCCTTCTCGGTCCTGCTGATGGCCTTCGCGGCGGCGTTTGCCATCTCCGCCCTGGCGGTGGGCCGGATTCCCTCGCATCCGATCCGTCGCGCTGCCGGGACGCATCCGCTCCATGCCCTGCGCTACGTCCGCGAGGACCGCCTGTTCCGCCAGACGCTCATCGTCTGGATGTTCATGGGCTTTGCCAACCTGATGATGCTGCCCATGCGGGTGGAGTACCTGGGGAATCCCGCCTATGGCCTGGCCAAGTCCGCCGCCGAGATTGCCGTGCTCACCGGCGTGATCCCGAACCTGGCGCGTCTGGTGATGAACCCGGTCTGGGGCTGGCTCTTTGACCGGGTCAATTTCCTGGTCCTGCGGGTGATCCTGAACTGCGGATTTGCCGTGGGCATCCTGGCGTTCTTCACCAGCCACAGCACGGCCGGCCTGATCACCGGAGCCATCCTCTATGGCATCTCCAACGCCGGCGGCGACGTGGCCTGGAGCCTGTGGGTGACCAAGTTTGCGCCGCCGGAACGCATCGCCGACTACATGAGCGTCCACACCTTCTTCACCGGCATCCGCGGCGTGCTGGCGCCCCTGGTCGCCTTCCAACTGATCCAGCGCGTGCCGCTGTCGGGACTCGGCATCTTCAGCGCCGCCCTGATCGTGGTGGCCACGCTGCTGCTGCTGCCCGAGATCCGCCGATTCCAGGGCCGCAACCGCACCGCCCCGCTCACCGAGGAGGTGGCGGATTAGCCCGGAGAACTTCCCGTTGACCCGAAGTGGGTTAACCGTATGCTGGTCGCCACACAGTTAGCCGCATGCGCCAGTTTCTGTTCATCGCCAGCAACAGCTTTCGCGAGCTGATCCGTCAGCCCGTGTACCTGCTCCTGATGAGCGCGGCCTCGCTGTTCATCGTGTTTTTGTCCACGGTGCCGTACTTCGGATTCGGCGATGATCCGAAGATGGTCGAGGACATGTCCCTGGCCGTGCTCCTGCTGGCCGGATTGCTCATGTCGGTCCTCTGCGCGGCCTCCACGGTGGCTCAGGAACTCCGGACGGGCACCGCCCTGACCGTGCTCTCCAAGCCGGTGGGGCGCGGCTCCTTCCTGCTGGGCAAGTTCGCCGGACTGGCGGGCGCCCTGGCCCTGTTCACCGGGGCGCTGATGGTGGCGGTGCTGCTGGCCAGCCGGATGGCCTTCGACGCCTACGGCGACACCGACCTCACCTCGCTGCTGATCTACGTCGCCGCCGTCCTTGCCGCCTACGCCGCCGGCGGCTTCACCAACTTCTTCCTGCGCCGGCCGTTCGTCTCGGATGCCGTGCTCGCCTACGCCCTGTTCACCGGACTCGCCCTTGCGCTCATCGTGAACTACACGGTCCTCGATAAGGCGTTTGACGGTCCGGCCAAGGTGGACTGGCGGCTGGTGCCCGCCGGCGTCCTGGTCTGGTTTGCCCTGCTGGTGCTGGCGGCGCTGGCGCTGGCGTGCTCCACCCGGCTGGACACCATCCCGACCCTGGCGGTCTGCTCCGCGCTGTTCCTGCTGGGACTGATGTCCGACTACCTCTTCGGCGGGCCGGCCGCCCAGGGCTCCTGGTGGGCCCAGGTGGCCTATGCGGCGGTTCCCAACTGGCAGCAGTTCTGGGCCACCGACGCTTTGGAGCAGGGCAAGACCATTCCCTGGAAGTACGTGGGCCAGGCTGCCGGGTACATGGGCGTCTATCTGGTGGGCGCCCTGGCGGCCGCCCTCTGGCTCTTCGAGGACCGGGAGTTGGGCTAGACCCCGTCCCCGGTCTCCGGTAAGAACTCCGTTTCAATCGCATGGATCGTTCCCTCTCCAAGACGGGCCTGGTCAACTGGCTGATGCTGCTGGTCGGCGGGATCACCGTGCTGGTGTTCGCGCAGCGTTCGGCCTCCGCCACGGGCGAGCTGGCCGCCGCCTTTCTGGGGGTAGCCGTGCTGACGGCCCTGGCGGCGTGGTTCCAGATGGGTCTGGCCGGACGCGAGGAGGCGGAGCGGCTGGAACTGGAGGATCTGTCCCGGTCGCGCTCCGATTCCGGGCTGTTCGCGGCGTCCGCCGCCGAGGTGGCGCCGGCGCGCCGGGCCCGGGAACAGTTCGAGCGGTGGGTGGTCCCAATCTTCACCCTGCTGCTGTTTGTCGGGGAGAGCTACGGGGTCTGGTATTTTTGGAAGCGGCTGGAACGGCCGGACGACATGTTCGCCAAGCCGGCGCCCGCAGCGCTCAGCCTGGCCATCTTCGCGGCGGTTTCCTTTGTCCTCTTCCTGCTCGGACGCTACTCGGCCCGGCTGGCGCAATTGGAGGCCAGCGCCCTGCTGCGGCCCAGCGGCTCGGCCATCCTGCTGGGGGCCCTGGTCTCGGGCATCGCGGCGGTGGCGTCCGGACTCGACTGGGCCGGCTTCGGCCGCTGGGACCGCTACATCGCCCTGGGCATGACCGCCCTGCTGGCGCTGGTGGCGCTGGAGACGCTCTTCGGGCTGGTCTTCGAGATCTACCGTCCGCGGGTGCAGGGTCGGGTGGGCCGGCTGTTGTACGAGAGCCGGATCGTGGGGCTGCTGGGGCAGAGCGGCGGGCTGTTCAACACGGCGGCGCAGGCGCTGGATTACCAGTTTGGATTCAAGGTCAGCGACACCTGGTTCTACCGGTACCTGGAACAGTCGCTCTCGGGATTTGCCCTGGTGTGGGTGGCCATCCTGTGGGTGTCGTCCTGCATCGTGGTGCTGGAGGCAACAGTAGCAAACTCCGGTGAAGCCTGCCTGATGAGGGTAAGTTTGTAATAGTC
>JAFLEG010000063.1 GCA_017302195.1 Verrucomicrobiota bacterium | reverse complement strand
CCGGCTACCGAAGGGCTGAGCCTCAGCACATCATCAACCGTAAATCCTCCTTCACCCCACCATCTTCACCCACAAATTCTGCTGAAGAGCCCGTTTTCAGTGAAGGCGTAGGGGGGGAACTTGCGGTGCTGGCCACGTCCGGCCTTTATGGTCGCATTTTGCGACCTTAAAGCCGTACTTTCCATGGGGTAACGAATTCAATGGGGGCTGATCCGTAACATTGACTATCGAATTGAAGGACGGGTCATGGATTGAGAAGGGTCTTCCTTGGTGTGAATTTGTGAAGTCCGGAGAGTGAGGATGCGAAACGTGAGTCCGATGTTCTTCAATCGGGAGACGCATGCGATCCGACTGGCGATCCGATGCTGCGCCCTGAGTCGCGGAACGACCGCGGCCAGCAGGACCGCCATGGTGGCTACGACGACCAGCACCTCCAGCAGGGTGAGTGCCCGGCATGCCGTGGTCCGGGAGGGAGACCGGGATTTCATCGGAGTCGGAAGAATGCGGTGGACTGACTGGCGGGCAGGGTGACCACGAATTGGTCGGCGACGCGCCGGGGCGACTGGGTCACCGGGGACCATGCGCCCGCGAGGCTGGGTGCGGACTCCAGCGTCCAGGTGCCGTTGGCCGCCCAGGAGATGGCCACCTCGACGGCGGTGGCGGCCGTGATGTGCAGCGTGGGGATCGTGGTGGAGTGGCCGTCATTGTCGGCGCGCAGGGTCAGGCGGCCGAGGCCGTCGGCCGTCAAGGTGTACTCAAAGCCCGGGGTCAATCCCGCGACCTCGACGGCGGCCACGGCTCCCTGAATCCCTCCGTCACATACCAGGAGTCCAAACGTCTGGCCTTCGCGAGGCGCGAACCCCTCGGTGAAATTCAGCACCAGAGTGCCTCCCAGCGCCACGGCGCCGGTGACGTGGAGTACATCATAGCCGATAACGGGCGTGGTTCCGGCGAGGTCCATCTCCAGACGCGATCCCGTAGCGAACGTGATGCTCCCCTGCACCGTAATGGCTCCCGGGGAGGAGCCGGGGGAGACCCGACCGCCGGCCAGGACCTCCACCACCCCCTGCACCAAGCCCGAACCCGTCAGCAATCCGCCGCCGCCCACCCGCACCACTCCCGGCGGCGGGGTGTTGGCCGCTCCCACCACGACCCGCCCGCCGTCGGCGTGGAAACGGCCATTTCTCCCCACCCGCAGGGTGCTGCCCACCTGGACCAGCGAGTCCGGTCCGGCAACCACCCGGGTGGGACCGGCAGGACCCCTGGCGAAGCCGACCTGAAAATCCCGCGCCACGAACAGGGCCGCGAAGGACTCCGAAAGCGAGGCCGTCGCGACGCCGTTGGCTCGGGCGAAGACCAGGAAATCGAGGGCGTCGAGAGTGCCACCCTGACGAATCGTCGCCGTGGCCTGGGAGGCATCGCCGCCGCCGAGGATGACGTCGCCGGGAGTGCTCAGGGACGCGCCGCCCTCCACCAGCAGGGTGCCGCGGGAGCGGTCATAGATGCCCACGCTCAGACCCGCGGCCGGAAGCGCCTCAGCGGTGTTCCGCAGTTCCAGGGTTCCACGCCCTTCGAATTCGCCGACATCCATGCGGCCCGAGCCGGACACCCGCGTGCCGGCGCCGTCCAGGGTCACCCGATTGTCCGCCGTGGACGCCCGACCGATGGCGAGCCGCTTCACCACGCCCTGGGCGCCACCGCGCCAGGCCAGGGTGCCGAGGCCGCCGTCGCCCACCACCGCCTCGTTCAAGACACCGAGCACGGCATCCTCGCCGTTCACCAGGATCCGGTTGTCCGCCGGCGACATCCCCAGACGCAGGGTGTCTGCGAGCAGTTCCCCTCCGTTCTCCAGCTCCACCCATCCCCGGCCGCGTTGCCCGACAATCACCGAACCCGGCTTGAAATCGGCTGCCGAACCGAAGCCCCTCACGAACAGCCGGCCCTCGGCGGCCGCGTCGCGTCCCAAAATCACCTGACCCGCCCCCGCCGCCTGGAGCCGGCCACCCGCCACCACCGACATCTCACCGAAGCCGCCGCCCCCCAGCAGGAGGGCACCTCCCGACGAGGGGTTGATGATCCATTGGGACCGGGCGCCGTCCAGGGAGACGCGTCCTTTGGCCCCTGCGAAGACGCCCAGACCCGCGGTGCCCGAGCTCACCCGGCCCCCGCGATCCACGCGCAGCTCGCCCTCCCCGGACTGGCCCACCGCCAGGGCGCCGCGGATCTCCGCGCGGGACTCCGGGCCGCCAACGCGCAGCATCCCGAAGCGGTTGGCATCATCCGCCAGAAACACGGCGCCCGCGCGCAGCACGCCGCCGTCGAGCACATTCATCCCGTTGTTGGCAAAGAGATCCCCGGCCACATCCACCACGCCTTCCCGCTCCGCCAGCACGCCTCCGAGATCCATCTCGAAGCTCCCGGCGGAGAGGCGTCCGCCCTGGCGGATCTGGAACCCGCCCAGCGGTCGGAGCAGTCCGCCGACCTCAAACCGGCTGCCGCTGCCCTCGATGGTCGTCACCGAGGAGAAGTCGCCGGGCTGCACGGTGTCGGCACTGAGCGCGCCGCCGTTGCGGATGGCAAGGTCCACGCCCTGGTTCACATAGAGCCCCCGCACCGCCCAGGCGCCGCCATCCAGCGTCATGGATTGGCCGGCCAGAAGCCCCTCGTGGCTCTCGATCCGGCCACCACGGGCCACTCGGCCGTAACCTGCGAACCGGCCGGAGACCGTCAACAGCGCGCCGCCGCCCTCGACGTCGGCAAACACGCCCTCCGTGGACGGCACTTCAACGCGTCCATTGGACCGGAGCACCAGCTCGCAGAACGGCAGCGCCGCGGCATGGGTCCAGGTGGCGCCGCCACCGGAGACGACCGCCCGGAACGCGCCGCGGCTGAGATCCAGGGATTCCGACCGGACCTGCGCGCCGTTGCGCACGGCCAGGATGCTGGGGGGCGAGGCGCCGAGGGGCTGCAGCGTGGTGATCCCGGCGTTCCCGCCATCCACGATGTTCTCGCTGCCCATTTGCCACAGCGTCACCTGGAACCGTCCGTCTCCGGTGACGGTGAACGGCGATCCCTGGGAGAAGAGGCTGGTCACCGTGTAGCTGCCAAGAATGCGGAAGGTGGGCTGGCTGACCACCAGCTCGCGGGTCGCCTGGGCCCCGGAGATGGTGACGGTCAACGGACCGCGGCTGATGCTGGCATCGTCTCCGGCCCCGGGGAACCGGGTGTGCATCGGGAAGTCCGGTCCGTGCCACCGCTGGGGATCGGTGAAGTTGCCGCTGACGCCTTCCTCCCAACTGAAGAAGGCCGCATGGGCGGCGGTGGCGACCATCCAGGCCAGCGTCGCGGAAGCCAGCAGGCGACGGCCTGAGAAGCACGGATTCATGGGATTGCCTGAGCGAACCAGCGCGGTCCTCCCGGCGCAACGATCAAGTCCGGATGGTCCGGCCTCCGGCCCGCCATCCCGCAGGAAAAGGTCCGCCCTGCCCGTGGGTGCGAGGCGCCCCGCCCCGCGTCGCAGCGCATCCCCCATTGCCTGCAATTTGGAGGATCCGTAACATGCACCCTTCATGGATCTGGCACCGGTTCCCCGCCCCGCTTCCCCATGGCGCCGGATGGCGGGCTGGGTGGCGTCCGGACCCTGGTGCGCTCCCGCGCGGAGGTTGATGGAGCGGAACCTCGCCCGGTATGACCTGCCTCTGTCCCACGCCGGCAAGCTGGCCGCGGGCTCCTGGCTCATCCTGAGGGACTACGCCGACGGACGGTTCCCGCCGCGTTTCGAGGATCAGCAGGCGGCCTACCGGGCCGAGATGGAGTTCCACTCCTCGATGAACAGCTACACCCGGGAGCAGTCCATCGCCGGCCATGTGGTGAAGCCGTTCTGGACCCCCCGCATGTTCTCGGGATACACGCGGGCCTTCACCCGGCTGTGGGAGGTGCTGCAGGCCCTGGATCTCGGGCCCGGCGCCCGGCTGCTGGAACTCGGCTGCGGCGCCGGCTGGATGACCGAGTTTCTGGCGCTGGGCGGCTTCTCGCTGGTGGGCACCACCATCGCGCCGGACGACATCGCCATCGGCGAGGGCCGGGTGCGGTCACTGGTGGCCCGCGGGCTGCCGGCGGAGCGCCTGCAGTTCCGGCAGGCGCCGATGGAGTCCGTGGATGCCGCCGTCGCCGACCTGCCGCGCTTCGACGCCGTGTTTGTGTTCGAGGCCCTGCATCACGCCTACGACTGGCAGGCCGCCATCCACGCCGCCGCGCGCTGCCTGAAGCCCGGGGGCTGGCTGCTGCTCGCCAATGAACCCAACCGGCTGCACACCTTTGTCAGCTACCGCGTCTCCCGGCTGACCAACACCCACGAGATCGGCATGAGCGGCCCCGCCCTGCGCGCGGAACTGCGCCGCGCGGGTCTGGACGAGATCCGCACCTTCGCGCCGCGTCTCGACCTGCGGATCACCGCGCACTGGGTCGCGGGCCGGTCCGCACCGGCACCGGTGTGAACCGTCACCACGCCCAAGGACCATCCCGACGCGTCAACTCATGAAGACAATGCAATCGCGGAGGCACCTGCTGCGGACCGGCCTTCTCGCCGGTTCGGGACTCATGGCCGCGGCCCTGACCCAGGGCCGCGTCGCTGCGGAGGCGGCGTCCGGGGAACTGACGGAGGGGGCCCAGGCGCTGGTGCGCGACTACATGAGGGCGTTCTCCGTGCCCGGATTCCAGCTCGCCTTCCGGCGCGGCAGCCGGATCCTGTACGACGGCGCCTTTGGGGTTGCGGATCGCGCCACCGGTCAGGCCGTGACCCCGGGCAGCCTGTTCCGGATCGCCAGCGATTCGAAGGCCTTCACGGCGGCGGCCGTGTTTCGGCTGGTGGAGGCGGGGCGGCTGAAGCTCGACGACCGGGTGTTTGCCGCGGATGGCCTCCTGCGCCAGTACGCCGACGAGGGGTCGCCCCGGGAGTGGATTCATCAGATCACCGTGCACCAACTCCTGACGCACACCTGCGGGGGATGGAGCAATGAGTCCAACGACCCGATGTTCGAGGAACGCGGGATGGATCATGAGCAACTGATCCGGTGGACCCTGAAGACCCACCCGCTCCAGAACCCGCCCGGCGAGAAATACGCCTACTCCAATTTCGGCTACTGCCTGCTGGGCCGCGTCATCGAGATGGTCAGCGGCGAACGATACCCGGAGTCTGTGCGTCAGGAGGTGCTCCGGCCGGCCCGCATCCAGGACATGCGCATCGGCACGCACCAGACCGCGCCGGGCGAGGTCCACTACTATGGTCAGGACGGGGAGAATCCGGAAGGATTCCCGGTCGCCCGGATGGATGCCCATGGCGGTTGGATCGCCACCGCCCTGGACATGGCCACCTTCATGGCCTGTCTGTTTTCGCCCCAGGACAACGAGGGAGCCGGGCCGATCCTCACACGGGACAGCCTGAAGCGGATGACCACCGGCAGCACCGCCAATCCCGGCTACGCCTGCGGCCTTGCGGTCAACCGGGAGGGCAACGCCTGGCATTCTGGCAGCCTGCCCGGCACCACCAGCCTGATGGTGCACACGCGCAGCGGATTGGCATGGGCTGCCGTGCTAAACACCCGCAGCCCGGAGCGCGAGGCCGGCCAGCGCCTGGACCGGATGCTTTGGGAGATCGCCAAGGGTCAGCCCGGCTGGGGCGCCTGACGAATCCGGCTTCGATGGGTAGGAGACGACGTCAGGAGGCTCACGCTTTCCCCAATGCCATGGAGACCCCGGCGCGTTGGGCGAGAGCCGACCCGAACGAAGACGAAATGAGAGTCACCTCGTCTCCTACAGCCTTCATCTCATCCCTCAACGCTCATCGTTCATCCTTCCCCAGGGTGGTGGCGACTCCACAGGCACACGGCTCGTTGAGAACTCGCCCCACCCTTCTGAACGATGCATCCCGCGCTTCTCGGCGGCCTGCGGCCATTGTCCCGGGGATGCCTCACACCGAAGGCGCAAAGGACACTAAGGAATCGGAATCCGGGTGAGGGTGGTCCCACCAGTGTCTCCCGCCTTCCCGGCAGTGACTTCGCGGTCCATCGGTGGTCCTTGGGAAGGCGGAACGTATTCCCCCAAAGTCCCGATCCTTTGCGCCCTTCGTGTCCGTCGTGTGAGGCCCTCCCCATTTGGAGGCTGCTCGCCGGCGCGGCCACTGACAGTCAACGGATGCACTGCCTTCTGAAGAGGCGCCCGCTTGGACCGTGACAGGGCGGCCGGCTCGCGGTTCCATCACGGCGTTCCTGCACTCCAACCACTCCAAGACACCCGCCATGTTTGCCGCTGTCCGTCATTACCACTTCAAGCCCGAGGATGGCCCGAAGATTGACCGCATGGTCCGCGAGGACTTCGTGCCGCTCATCAAGAAGGCCCGGGGATTCATCCGCTACTACTGGCTCGACACCGGCAACGGCGAGGGCGTGTCGGTCAGCGTGTTCAAGGACAAGGCCGGCGCGGATGAGTCCATCCGCCTGGCGGCCGAATACGTCCGGGAGCACGCCGGGAAGCTGCTGACCCAGAAGCCGGAGGTCATCGAGGGTCCGGTGAAGGCCCATGACTGAGCGGACGACGAAAGCCATTGAAACGCCGTTGCCGGCTCCCGCATCGTTTCGCCGATGCCCTCCTCGCTGCGCCGCCTGACGCTCGGGGTGGCCCTCATCCTCGCGGCCGCGGCGGTGTTGCTGCTGTCCGACCTGCGATCGCGGAAATCCGCTTCCACCCTGCCATCTTCTCCGGCGCCCCAGGGCCGGACCGCCCGGGTCGCCCTGCTGCAGCACGCGTCGCAGGCCGTCCTCGACCAGGGGCGTGAAGGACTGCTCGCCGGCATCCGCGAAAAGGGATGGTTCCCGGGAACCAACCTGGACCTGCGCCTGTTCAATGCGGAGGGGGACATGGCCGTCGCGCAGACCATCGCGCGGCAGATGTGCGCCGACGATCACGACCTGCTGCTCACCATCAGCACGGTGTCCCTCCAGGCCGTGGCCAACGCCAACCAGGCCGCCCGTCGCAAGCACGTGTTTGCCCTGGTGTCCGATCCGGCTTCCGCCGGGGTGGGCATCCACCGGGACGATCCGCTGAACCATCCGGCGCACCTCGCCGGCTATGGCACCATGCAGCCGATCGCCGAGGCCTTCGCGCTGGCCCGCGAGATGAACCCCGCCCTGGCGCGGGTGGGCGTGGTCTGGAATGCCGCGGAGGCCAACTCCGAAGCCCAGGTGAAGCTGGCCAGGACGGTCTGTGCCGGGCTGGGGATCGAGCTGCTGGAATCCACGGTGGACAACTCGGCCGGCGTGGCCGAGGCGGCCAGCGCGCTGGTGGCGCGGGGCGTGGAGGCCCTGTGGGCGGGCGGGGACGTCACGGTGCTCACCGCGGCGGACAGCCTGATCGCCGCCGCCCGGAAGGGCCGCATCCCCGTCTTTACCGTCATCCCGCCCCATGTGCGCCGGGGCGCCCTGTTTGACCTGGGGGCCGATTACTTCGAGGTGGGACGTCTTGCCGGCAACCTGGCCGGGGAGGTCCTTAATGGACGGAATCCCGCCACGGAGCCGATCCGCAACGTGATGCCCGAGATCCTCACGCTGAACGAGGCGGCGGCGGCGGACCTCCAGGGGACCTGGACCTTCACGCCGGCGATGCGTGAGCGCGCCCGGATCTTGATCAACGCCCGGGGTGTCGAGGAGCCGCGGAAGGCCGTCCGCACCCCCAACCCCGGCGGCCGCAACTGGCGGATCGCCGTGGTCAACTACGTGGAGTCCGCCCCGGTCGAGGAGACGCTCGCCGGGATGCGCGAGGCCTGGAAGCGCAGTCCGCTGGTGGAGGGACGCGATTACACGCTGTCCTACCGCAGCGCCCAGGGGGACATGGCGGCCCTCGGCGGGATCTTCGATGCGGTCCTCACCGCCGGAGCCGACCTCGTGGTGCCGCTCACCACGCCTTCCCTGCAGGTGGCGCTGCAGAAGGTGCGCACGATTCCGGTCGTGTTCTCGGTCGTGGCCAATCCCGTGGTGGCCGGGGCCGGGACCAGCGCCACGAACCACCTGCCCATGGTCACCGGCGTGACCGTGGAGCCGCCTCTGGCCGAGGCCCTCCAGATGCTGCAGACGTATTTTCCGGAGTACCGGCGACTGGGAACGCTGTTCTGTCCCACCGAGGCCAATTCGTTGGATGTCCAGCGGGCGTTTGAATCCGAATGCCGCGCCCGGGGGCTGACGCTGGAAAGTGTGGCGGTCAATGGACCCACGGAGCTGTCCGACGCCGCCCTCGCGCTGATGGCGCGTCCCATAGACGCCGTGGTGCAGATCTCCGACAACCTCACGTCGGTCGGCTTCAATGCCATCACCCGCGCCGCCCGGCAGGCGCGCCGCCCGCTCATCAGCCTCAACAGCACCACGCTGCCGCTGGGGGCGCCGGTCTCGTTTGGACGCGACTACAACAACACCGGCGAGGTGACCACCGAGGTCATCGAGCGGGTCATCGCCGGTGAGGACCCGGCGCGCATTCCCTTCATCGTGCCCCCGAAGATCTTCTTCAGCGCCAGTCCCGCGAATGCGGCCGCCGTCGGCATGACCCTGCCTCCGGCCCTGCTCCAGGCGGTGGACCGCGTGGGCCCCTGACTCCCGATTCATGGACATCACCCGCGAACCCTCCGGCGATCTGGTGATCCTGCGCCTGCGTGGACGCCTGGACGCCACCTGGTGTCCCCCGGTCGAGGCGGCGCTGGCCGCCGCGGTGCGCGCCGGCGACCACCGGCTGATGCTCGACATGTCCGAGGTGACCTACGTGAGCTCGGCGGGCCTCCGGGTGTTGCTGGCCTGCCACCGGCAGTTGCGGGGCATCCAGGGGCTGATGGGGGTAATCCACCCGTCAGAGGCGGTGCGGACCGTCCTGGAACTGACCGGTCTGAAGATGCTCATTGCGGGAGAGCCGACGGGTGCGGCACCCGCGCAGGACACCGGGTCGGAACGGACCTCCGCCAGCGCCACCTGGCACACATTTCCGCTGCCCGGCGGAGGGGTCCGGCTGACTGCCGTCGGTGACGCCACGCGGCTGCGTCAGGGGGCTGCCGGTGAGATGGGACCCGCGATAAAACTGGGTGCGGACTCCGCGGCCATCGGCATCGGCGCCCTGGGAGATTCCCCCGCCGACGCCCTCACGCGTTGCGGCGAATTCCTGGCCGCCGCCGGCGTGGCGGCCTTTCAGCCGGGCGACGCCTCCAGCCGGCCGGACTTCGTCCTGGGCGAAGGCGCCCTGGTGCCGGAGGGACGCCTTCTGCTGGGACTTGTGGCGCGGGGTTCCTGGAGCGCCTTGATCCGTTTCGAGGCCCGTGCCGAGAGCGGCACGGTGGGATTGACCGAGTTCGCCTCCACCCTGCTGCAGCAGTCCGGTTCGGCCGCCGCGGTGTTTGTCGCCGTGGCGGAGACCGCGGGATTGGTGGGCGCGACGCTCCGGCGGTCCCCGGCACCGCCCGCCCAGGCCGGCGAGGAACGCCTGGCCTTTCCGGGCATCCGCGACTGGCTGTCCTTCACCGGAGAGCGGGTCTTCCGCGATGCCACCACCCTCCTGGTGGGGGTGGTGGCGCAGCCAGGCGGACCGTTCGACGACCTGCTGCGTCCCCTGGGCGATGTCGCCGGTCCGCGGGCCCACATCCATGCCGCGGTCTTCCCCTACCGCCCGCTGCGCCAGGGACGCATCGAGATCCAGCCCACGGTGACCGGCCTGTTCGAAGGCCCCCCGGTCCAGGCCATCCTCCACCTGCTGTCCGATCCCCGGGGCCTCAGCGGCGCCGGTGAAAGCCAGTGCGTCCGCGGCGCCGTCTGGCTCGCCCCCGTCCTCCCTGCCCCATGACCCTCCTGCTCGGCGCGCTGACCATCGGCCTGATCCTGTCCCTGCTGGCGCTGGGGGTGCTGGTGTCGTTCCGGATCTTCTCCATGCCGGACATCACCACCGACGGTTCGATCACGCTCGGGGCCTCCATTGCCGCGGTGCTGCTGGTCAAGGGCGTCCACCCGGTGCCGGCAACCCTCGCCGGCGCGCTGGGCGGCGCCGTCGCCGGCACCGTCACCGGCATCCTCCACACCCGGTTCCGGATCAACGCGCTGCTGTCGGGGATCCTGGTGATGACGGCGCTGTACTCGGTGAACCTGCACGTGATGGGGCGCAGCAATGTCCCGCTGATGCAGGCGCGCACCCTCACCAGTTACGGCGACCGCCTCGGGGAATGGATGTCTGCCGGCCGGCCGCTGCCGGTGCTGGGATGGCCGGTGGCGCCGTCCGATGCCGCGATGACCGTTCTGGCGCTGGGCGGCGCCGCGCTGGCGGCGGGCGCGTTGTACGCCTTCTTCCGGACCCAGCTTGGCACCGCCATGCGGGCCACCGGGGACAACCCCCAGATGATGCGCGCGCTGGGGGGGAACGTGGAGCGGCACATCATCCTCGGCCTTGCGCTCTCCAACGGCTTCGTCGCGCTGTCCGGCGCGCTGCTCGCCCAGTACCAGGGATTCGCGGACGCCCAGATGGGCATCGGCATGATCGTGTGGGGACTGGCGAGCGTGATCATCGGCGAGGCGCTCACCGGAGCCCGCAGCCTCGGACTCACCCTCGTCGGCACCATCATGGGCTCGGTGCTCTTCCGCCTCCTCGTCGCCATCGCGCTGCGGTGGGGGCTCAATCCAAATGATCTCAAGCTGGTGACGGCCGGATTCGTCTTCGCCGCCCTGGTCCTGCCCGGGCTTCTCCAGCGGCTCCGCTCACGCCCCCGGCATCACCCCGCGCCCGCCTCCTGACCCCATGCTTGAGCTCCACGGCATCCGCAAGACGTTCCATCCGGGTACGGTCAACGAGGTCCGCGCCCTCCAGGGAGTGGATCTCGCCATCGAGGACGGCTCGTTCGTCGTGGTCCTCGGCATGAACGGCTCGGGAAAGTCCACCCTGCTGAACGCCGTGGCCGGATCGTTCCCGGTGGACGAGGGAACCATCCGCATCGCCGGACAGGAGGTCACCCGCTGGCCCGAGCACCGGCGGGCACGGCTGGTCGGGCGCGTGTTCCAGAATCCCTTCAGCGGGACCGCCCCGGCGATGTCCATCGCCGAGAACTTCGCGCTCGCGAGCCGCCGCGGCCGCCCCCGCGGGCTCGGCTGGGCGCTGTCGCCGCAGTTCATGAAGGAGCTCCGGGATCGCATCGCCTCGCTCCGCATGGGACT
Organism: Verrucomicrobiota bacterium; assembly: GCA_017302195.1. Lineage (GTDB taxonomy): Bacteria > Verrucomicrobiota > Verrucomicrobiia > Limisphaerales > UBA9464 > UBA9464. The sequence continues at coordinate 285 of JAFLEG010000063.1, read as the reverse complement.
CGAGCACCGGCTCGACAATGCCATCGGCTCCCTCTCCGGCGGACAGCGCCAGGCGCTGACGCTGCTCATGGCCACCTGGATCCGTCCGGAGCTGCTGCTGCTCGACGAGCACACCGCGGCGCTGGACCCCAAGAGCGCCGACCAGGTGATCACCCTCAGCGACGAGGTGATCCGCCGGGACCTCAAGGTTATGGATACGGCGGCCTTCGCGCTCGCGCGCGACGCGAACCTGCCGATTGCCGTGTTCGCGATCCAGGAGCGGGGCTCGATCGCGGCTGTTCTGAA